>JAZUQI010000117.1:0-12718 GCA_045605625.1 Clostridia bacterium | reverse complement strand
GTATCGATAACGAAAAATGCACCCGCTGCGGCGAATGCGCTGCCGTTTGCCCCTGCAAATGTATCGTAATCGAATAAAAGAGTGACAAATTCTGCTATTTGGCAGGAAAAAGCGTTTTTACGCAGAACAGTACAGAGCGGTACTCACCTATCGCTCTGTTTTTATGCATAAAGGAATGGGAGATTTTTTTATGAACACGTATGAAAACCTGACGCTGGATCAGGAAAGAGCCCTTTATGGCATCCACAACGCCTCCGTTTTGCATTGCTTATTTGACGGCCCGGCGGACGGCGAATCTGCCCTGAAAGAAACCAGCCGCCTGCACATTGAAGATTGCGATTTTCACCTGCGCTATCCCATGTGGCACATGGCGGATTCCTCCATCATCAACTGCCGCATGACGGAAACCTGCCGTGCCGCCCTTTGGTATGACCAGGGCCTGGAAATTCACCGCAGCGATTTAGGCGGCATCAAGGCCCTGCGGGAATGCGATGATACCGTCATTACGGATTCCACCATCCATTCTACGGAGTTTGGCTGGTATTGCCGGGGCCTTGCCATGCAAAACAGCCAGCTCACCTCCGAATACCCCTTCTTGAACAGCCGGAATATGCTGTTTGAGCATTTCACCATGACCGGCAAATATTCTTTCCAGTATTGCACCGATACGGTGATTCGCCATTCCCACCTGAAAACCAAGGATGCTTTCTGGCACAGCAAAAACATCCGGGTGGAGGATAGCATTGTGCAGGGGGAATATCTGGGATGGTATTCGGAAAATTTGCATCTGGTGCGCTGCAAAATCATCGGCACCCAGCCCCTTTGCTATTGCAAAAACCTGATTCTGGAAGATTGCGAAATGCTGGAGGCGGATTTGTGCTTTGAACGCTCTTCCGTAAAGGCCACCCTGAAGGGAAGCCTTATCAGCGTCAAAAATCCCTTGCCCGGCAGTTCCATTCTGGCAGATCAGATTGGCGAAATCATTCTGGA
Source organism: Clostridia bacterium (assembly GCA_045605625.1). Classification (GTDB taxonomy): domain Bacteria; phylum Bacillota; class Clostridia; order Christensenellales; family Aristaeellaceae; genus RUG563. The sequence continues at coordinate 11,728 of JAZUQI010000117.1, read as the reverse complement.
AGAAGGCTATACGGATTGCTCCGTGGCCATACGCTGAGAAAAATTGCATCACCCTTCAAAACCCTTTTGGCACCTGTTGCCGAAAGGGTTTTTTGTTCCAAATATGTCAAATTGTTACAAGTTTTGTCGAAAGTTATTCTTTTGGATTACTTTTTATTGATATTTATATGCTTTTATTTATAATTCTAAGTGGGTATGGAAGATTTTGTTCCTCCTTAGCTCTTGGAGGCGCAATTTGTGTTTTTCCATCATTCTACTCAGAAAGGAAGGAGCCCCCTTATGCCCCAGTTAAAAGTATTGGTTGTTGATGATAACACGGAAATCAGGCAGCACTTGATTTCCTATCTGAAAGAAGAACGGAACATCCAGGTGGTGGGTGAAGCGGATAACGGCCTGGATGCCGTAAACATGATTCGTGATCTGCACCCGGACCTGGTTTTATTGGATATCATCATGCCCGGCATGGATGGCTTTGGCGTTTTGCAGCATATTCAGCTTCTGCCGAAGGATCATCGTCCCCGGGTGATTGCCATCACCGCCCTTGGCCGGGATGATTTCATTCGTCGGGCCATCGCCCTCGGGGTATCCTATTACATGGTAAAGCCCATTGAAATTCACACCCTGATGGATCGCATCCGGGATGTGATCCGTCTGTCGGAACAGCCAGCTGCTCCCCTGCCCCTTCTGCCCCTGCCCGGAGCCTCCATGGATGATAAGCTTTCCAATATCTTTCTCTCCATTGGCATTCCGGCCCACATTAAAGGCTATCAATTCCTTCGGGAAGCGGTGAAGCTGGTGGTGAACGACCATAACATGATCGGCGCCATCACCAAGGAACTATACCCGGCCATCGCCCACGCCTTTGCCACCACCCCTTCCAAAGTGGAGCGTGCCATCCGCCACGCCATCGAAGTGGCGTGGAACCGGGGCCGGGTGGAATCCCTCAACAAAACATTCGGATGCACCGTAGCCCTGCCCGGCGAGAAGCCCACCAATGGCGAATTCATTGCCTTGCTGGCCGATAAGCTGGCAGCGGATAAATCGGCCTGACCTCCCCTGTCCATCGGGATAAAAAATATACTACTTATGTTAAGCAAATCGAATGTTTTCCTTTACATTGCTGCCGGGCAAAGCCCCCTGCACATGGCAAGGCAAACATTCTTTTTTTACAGGAGGATTCCGTGATATACGGTTATGCACGTTGCTCCACCAACGAAAGCAAGCAGGATGTTCAGCGGCAAATTTCTGAACTGAAAGCCGCTGGAGCAGAAGAAATTATTTTTGAATACGAACACGGCGAAGTGAAGGAAAACAGAAAGCTTTATCCTCTGTTGGGCCGTGCGCAAAAAGGCGATATCATCATCGCCTGCGAAGTAAGCCGTTTAAGCCGAAACACCCAGCAAATCTGTGAAATACTGGATACCATCAAGAAAAACAAGCTGTGCCTTTTATTGCTGGATGGCATCATTGCCGATTGCCGGGATGGCAACTTGGATGCCATCAGCCAGGCGTTTATTCAAATGAGCGCCGTTTTTGCGGAATTGGAAGTATCCGTCATCCGTTCACGGGTAAAATCCGGCATCCGGCACGCCCGGGCCAATCATCAGGCTTTGGGCCGTCCGCCGCTTACCAAGGAAGATCTTCCCTCTGCGTTCATGCAGCAGTATTCCTCCTTTAAGTCCGGCGAAATCAACGTAAGCCAGCTGGCAAAGGCCTGCAACCTTTCCCGGCCAACGGTATATAAATATCTGAAATTGATGATATAGAAAGGGCTGCCTTGCAAACGCAAAACAGCCGCATTGTGAATTGTTCCTTTTACAGCGCCTTTGCTGCGCCATCCACGCTGAGCCCCTGCATATCAAAGGCCAGGAAAGCAAAACGGAACACCTTTTCTTCTTTCAGGTACAGCCGGTTCTTTTCCTCCGGTTCGGGGCCGCAGGAATTGCTGCCCAGAGGCCCCATCCGGCCGTCAAGCAGCAGCGTCACCTTCTCCTCCCGGCCCAGTTCATAGGTATGCCGGGCGGCGGTGAGCATTTCCGGCGTATAGTGATGGGCGCTGAAACTGAAATCTTCGCCTTTCACCATAAGCGCCATGCCCCTTGCATCGGCCAACACCGCAAAGGTGCAATCCTCATGGGCGCCGTTTTCCTGGGGCATGATGTAGGGTTCGTGGGTATCATCCACCGTCATTTCATACCGGCCCTTCAGCGCCCCGGTTTTCTTATCCGGATAGCTTTCCATGGGCCCTCTGCCCTGCCAGATCAGCCGTTCAAAGCCTTCTGCAATGCCCATCCGCACCCCAAGGCGAGGCAAATATTCGTCAATCTCCCGCAGGGGCTGGTAATGCATCTCCAGCTGCACGCTGCCATCCTCCTGCACCGTATACACCTGCTTCGCTCGCAGAAGGGGCGGCGTGGTCTTTTGCCCATAAACGCCGGAAACAGTCACCTGTACGGCGTTTTCCGTTTCCACGGCTTCCAGTACCTCGTTGCGGCAAAGCAGCCTTGCAAGGCCCATTCTTTCCCATTTATGGGCCATACCGGCAAACCCCCGGTCATTATCCGTGGGCGCACGCCACAAATTCACCTTCAGCCCTTCCACCATGATGGGCGTACCCTGATACACAAGGGAACACAGGCCTTCCCGGTCAAAGGTGGCCACCGTTTCCCCTGCCGTCACCTGCCAGCCAAATGGCATCTTTTCCAGCTGCAACCGGCCTTTGGGCAGCAGCGTTTTTTCGCAGATGGGCCCACGGGTGATTTCCAATTGATCCTGCGCCACCACATGGCTCCGTTTAGCCCACAGGGTATCCTGCCGCAGCGTGAACGTGAAATTCAAAACCGCCCCTTTTTCACAGGGCATCAGCGGAAGGTTCGCCGTCTCCCTTTCGCCCGGGGCCGCCGTAAGCTGCAACTGCCCCTGCTGCATCACTTCCGCCCCCTGCACCAGGCACCAATGGCAATCAAAGCAGGAAAGGTTGGCAAAGTTCATGGTGTTCCAGAAGGATACTTCGCTCTTTCCTTCCTCCTGCCAGGAAACACGCACCGGCCGCAGCACATGTTTATATTCCATAAGCCCAGTATGCGGCCTGCGATCCGGATACACCAGCGCATCCACGCAGAAATTGCCGTCATGGGGCCATTCGCCGAAATCACCGCCATAGGCGTAATAGGGCACGCCCTCTTTTTCCTGCAAAAGACCATGATCCGCCCATTCCCATACACAGCCGCCCATCATCCGGTCGCTGGCATAGAAGCGCTGCCAATAGCTTTCCAGTTCCCCGGGGCCGTTGCCCATGGCGTGAGCATATTCGCATTGGAAGAAAGGTAAATGGGGAAATTGTTTGGTGCGCTCTTCCATGCCGTCCAGGTTTTCGTACATCCGGCTATACACATCCGCCGTTTCGCCCCGGTCATCCCGTTCATAGTGGATGGGCAAATCATCCACTTCCCGGATGGCCGCCGCCATGGCCTTGTGATTGCAGCCAAACCCAGCTTCGTTGCCAAGGCTCCACATAAAGATGCAGGGATGGTTCCGGTCCCTTTGCACCATCCTTACCCCCCGATCCACAAACTGCTTTTCCCATTTAGGGGCGGTGGCAATCAAATCATAGCTGCCAAACTCCACCACGCCGTGGCATTCCAAATCCGTTTCATCCACCACATACAACCCGTATTGATCGCACAATTCCAGAAAACGGGGATCATTGGGGTAATGGCTGGTGCGGACGGTGTTGATATTATGTTTTTTCATTTGAACGATGTCGTTCACCATCTCGTTCACCGGGGTATAAAAGCCAAGCGTTGGGTGGGTGTCATGCCGGTTTACGCCCTTGAACTTCACGTTTTTCCCGTTCAGGTAAAAAACCCCGTCCCGGATTTCCACCTTCTTAAAGCCTATTTTCTGGCATTCCGCCTGGCCATCAATGGTTACCAGCAGCGTGTACAGGTTGGGAAATTCGGCGCTCCATTTTTTCACGCCTTGGATTTTTCCCTGCACCGTGCCTTCCCCAAATTGCAGTGGAACGGTGCCGGAGGCCACGGTTTCTCTGCCATCCAGAAGGCGGAATTTGGCCTCCTTTACGCCCTCCGCTTTCACCGTCAGGGTAAATAAGCCATCCTGCAAATCTTCGTTAAGGGTGGTTTTCATCACCACGTCGCAAATGCACTGTTTACCAAAGGAAAGCAGGCTCACATCCCGGAAAATGCCGTTGAAGCGCCACATATCCTGGTCTTCCAGGTACGTGCCGTCGGAATATTGCAAAACAATCACTTTGATGCGGTTTTCTCCAGGCAGTAAAGCATCCGTTATATCGAATTCGCTGCACAAATGGGGGCATTTGGCAAAGCCTACCAGCGCATCGTTCACATAGGCATAATAGCAGCTGGCCACGCCGTCAAAGCGCAGCACCGTGCGCCTGTTCTGAAAGGCCTGGGGCAGCAAAAAGCTGCGCTCATACACCCCCACATGGGTTTCATCCGGCACAAAAGGCGGATCATAAGGAATGGGAAAGCGCACATTGGTGTACTGGGGCTTATCATACCCCTGCAACTGCCACACCCCGGGCACACGGATTTTTCCCTTTTGCCCTTCCCCGGCTATGCCGGAAAGCTCTTCCACCTGCATCCATGAGGAATAAAACGTGAAATCCCACGTGCCGTTCAAAAGAAAAAAGTATGGGGATAACGCCCGCTCCCCCTTCAAGGCCATCCCTTCATCGGGATAAGGCACAAAAGTGGTGCGCATGGGCAGGCGATATACATTCGTGCAATTCAAATCCTGAAATTCGTAACGCATAAAAACGTTCCTCCGTATGAATTTCTTTTGGTTTATTATAGCACATTTTTCGTCATTTTCATAGCAAAAAAATGCTTGCAATGGAAACCTTGTGGGGCTTCGCCCCACGCCCCACCAGGGACATTGTCCCTGGACCCTTCTTCGGAACACACAAACTTCATCAGCAAACAATTTCCCGATGTAACGAAATAACCGCAATCGTTCACCTTCCACGGGCTGGCGGCGTTTCGCCGCCTACCGGATGCCCTGGCATCCGGGGAAAATAAGAAAAAACCGACTGGGAAGTTCACTTTCCATGTCGGGTTTCTCATTATTTTCATTACGCCCGTGGAAGAATTGTCAAGCACTCCCTCAAGCGTCGTGCGGATAAACCTTCGCAGAAAAAGAGGGTGTTTTCGCAAAATGGGTGCAGGGAGGAACTCCCTGCTGCGGGGTACAGGGGCTGCATAAGCCCCTGCCTCATCAACGCATCATTCCACGCTTTCCAGCCACTTCTCGCCCATCTCCACGGCCTTCAGCACCCGTTCCGGGGCCGGGCCGCCAATCAGGTTCCGGGCAGACACGCAGGTGTTCAGGGAAATGGCTTCGTACACATCATCTTCAAAAGCATCGGAAAGCTGTTTCAGTTCATCCAGCTGCATTTCATCAATGGCACATCCCTTGCCCAGGCACAGGGCCACCAGCTGGCCCACGATGCTGTGGGCATCCCGGAAGGGCACGCCCTTTTTCACCAGGTAATCGGCGCAGTCCGTAGCGTTGGCAAAGCCATCGTTAGCGCTCTTTTTCATATTATCGGTACGGAAGGTGGCGCTCGCCAGCATTTCATGGAACACATGCAGGCACTTCACAATGGTATCCCTTGCATCAAAGAAGCTTTCCTTATCTTCCTGCATATCCTTGTTATAGGCCAGCGGAATGCCCTTCATTACGGTAAGCAAGGCCATCAAATCGCCATACACCCGGCCGGTTTTGCCCCGGATCAGTTCCGCCACGTCCGGGTTCTTCTTCTGAGGCATCATGGAAGAGCCGGTGGAGAAACCGTCATCCATCACCATGAACCCAAATTCCAGGCTGCTCCACAGCACACATTCTTCACAGAAACGGGACAGGTGCATCATGCTGATGGAGGCCGCCGCCATGTATTCCAGCAGGAAATCCCGGTCGCTTACGCCATCCAGGCTGTTCATGGAAACGGCGGAAAGGCCCAGTTCATCGGCCACAAATTCCCGGTCCAAAGGATAGGTAGTGCCGGCCAGGGCGCCGCTGCCCAGGGGCGAAACATCCGCTGCCTTCTTGGCGTTCTGGAAGCGAATAATATCTCGCTTGAACATTTCAAAATAGGCCAGCAAATGGTGCCCCAGCGTCACCGGCTGGGCACGCTGCAGGTGGGTATAGCCCGGCATCACGTCTCCTGCGTGTTTCCTGGCCAACTTCAAAAGCGTTTCTTCCATTTCGCACAAAAGGGCAATCACTTCATCACAGCAATCCTTGGCATACAGGTGCATATCCAACGCCACCTGGTCGTTCCGGCTGCGGCCGGTGTGCAGGCGCTTTCCGGCATCGCCGATGCGCTGGGTCAGCAGGCTTTCCACGTGCATGTGAATATCTTCGCTGCTGGCCGGAAAATCCACCTTACCGGCTTTGATATCTTCCAGGATGGCGGTAAGGCCTGCCTGAATGGCCGCTTCATCTTCCGCCGAAATAATGCCCTGCTTGCAAAGCATTTTGGCATGGGCCTGGCTTCCCCGTATATCCTGGGCATATAACCGCTTATCAAAAGAAATGGAAGAATGGAAATCATCCATTAGCTGACTGGTTTCCTTGGCAAAACGTCCACCCCAAAGTTTCATTTTTCTGTCTCCTTTATCATTTGATAGCGGCCTTCATACCAGCCGCACACATCCTTTTTCTTGCAATAGGCCACGCCGTCATGCTCAAAAATCAAGTCCATTTCATCTCCGGCGGAAACCGGCAAGCGGTAATCCGTCAGGTTATAGCATCGCCATTCCTTCTCATCCCCCTGCAAAAAATGAATGGGGATTTTCATTTCATAGCCATGATGCCGCACCGTAGCCCACTTTTCTTCTTTCCGCACCAGTTCCACCACCGGGTCATGCCAGCGAATGTTCCGGCTTTTTGCGGAAGGCATTTGTGCATCCAGCGCCCGGATTTTCGGCTTATCCGTGGCAGACAGGTGGCGGAAGCCTTTCCCTTCCCAATCGGTGATTACCAAATTCAGCTGCCCATCTCCACGCACGCCGCAGCCGCCATCGATGGAAAGAATTTTTCTTTTCTCATCCATCACCGGGCCGTGCTGCAATATATCCGGATTGTACAGGGCCACGGGCCAATGCCCCACCGTCACCCATTTCTGAAAGGCCAGCCCCTGCCCCATAAAATCATCGTTTTTCAAAAGAGCAAAAGGATTTTCCCCATCCATTTCCTCCAATCGTTCATGAGGCAGACCGCCATGAACAAAATGAAAATGCTCTGTTTCCAGAAGGGTGGGCAGTTGGCGAAGGAATTGCAATTCCTTTTCAAAATGGCTGCGAATTTCCTGAAACAAGCCCGGCCTTGCGCCGTCCTTTTCCAGATCCAGCTCCATTTCTTCCATCATTTCACCCAGGATGCTGCTGCCCCACCAGGCTTTAGCGGTTTTGGAAAACTGAACCACTTCCGCCTGGTTTTCCGGCGCATCATTTTCCAGCAGGCTAAGCCGCCACAAATCCACATTGCCCATCAGGGGAAACACATTTTTTTGCCCGGCCAGTTCCATCACATACCGCAGGGTGCCCAGGTTATCCGGGCCCTTTTCGATGATATCTCCCACGATCACCAGCGCATCTTCTTTAGAAAACGCTGCCTCATCCAGCAGCCGCTTCATCAGATGCCCATGGCCGTGGATATCGCTGATGGCCAGCACACGGCGGAAGGGCTGCAAAGCGACCTTTTCCCTCTTCACCTGCACCCCTTTGCACCTCCTTCTTCATAACCTATTTATTATACCAAACCTTCCCTTTTTGTACAAGCAAAAACCGGATGGAAACATGTTCTTTCACTGTTCCATCCGGTTGAAATAGGTGCGGAAATTATTTATCCTGCTTTTCGGCTTCTTCCTTGGCCAGAGCCTGAACCTTCAGGGGCAGGCCAAACAGATTGATGAAGCCTTCGGAATCGTGATGGCTGTACAGATCTTCGCTGTCGCCGAAGGTGGCGATCTTTTCCATGTACAGGCTGCACTTGGCAGTCACGCCAGCGCCCATGCAGTTGCCTTTATACAGCTTCAGCTTGGAAGAGCCGGTGACGTTCTGCTGGGTGCTGGTCACGAAAGCGGAGAGGGCTTCCCGCAGGGGGGTGTACCACTGGCCGTTGTATACCAGATCCGCAAACTTCAGGGCCACCTGCTGCTTGTAGTGCTGGGTTTCCTTATCGATGGTGATTTCTTCCAGGTTGTTGTGGGCGGCATACAGAAGGGTTCCGCCGGGAGTTTCGTACACTCCGCGGCTCTTCATGCCAACCAGACGGTTTTCCACCATGTCCACAATGCCAACGCCGTTGCGGGCGGCAATTTCATTGGCCTTTTCCAGCAGGGCCACGGCATCCATCTTTTCGCCGTTGATGGCCACGGGAATGCCCTTTTCAAAGTCCACCGTCACATATTCGGGTTCATCGGGAGCATCTTCAGGCAGAGTGCACACCAGCGGCACATGCTTGGGCATTTCCAGTTCGGGGAATTCCAATTCGCCGCCTTCGTGGCTGAGATGCCAGATGTTCTTATCCATGGAATAGGGGCGCATCTTGGTAACCGGCACGTCAATATTCCGGGCCTTGGCATAGTCAATGGCGTCTTCACGGCTCTTGATATCCCAGATACGCCAGGGGGCGATGATCTTCATATGGGGATCGAAGGCCTTAATGGTCAGTTCAAAACGAACCTGGTCATTGCCCTTGCCGGTGCAGCCATGGCAAATGGCGGTGCAGTTTTCCAGATGGGCAATTTCCACCAGCCGCTTGGCAATCAAAGGACGGGCAAAGGACGTGCCCAGCAGGTATTTGTTTTCATACACGGCGCCGCACTGCAGGGTGGGCCAGATGAAATCTTCCACAAATTCTTTTTTCAGATCGGCAATGTACAATTTTTCGGCGCCGGTCTTCTTGGCTTTTTCGTGAAGGGGTTCCAGTTCTTCGCCCTGGCCCACGTCACCGGCCACGCACACAACATCACAATCGTAATTTTCTTTCAGCCACGGAATGATGATGGACGTATCCAGACCGCCGCTGTAAGCCAACAATACACGCATTTTAGCCATTGTTTTTGCCTCCAAATTCAATTTACTGCCATAGTATACATCTGAATGTATAAAATTGCAATAGGTTTTGGAAAATTTCTTGAAATATTTTTATATCTATACAGAATGTGGTGAATATTCTGTATAAATCACCCATTTGACAAATATTTATCCCTTTGTTAAAATATGTGTATCACAGTCGATAAAAAGGAGCGTCCTCTTATGAAGCATACCACCTATCCCCTGCACGTTGCAGGCCTTACCCGGGATTTGCCCATCTGCCGTGTGAACGATAATCTCTATATCGGCGCTTTCGTGATTTTCGGCGACGTGGAACTCACCGAATGCTGCGCCCGGGATCTTCTGAAACTGGCCCCGGAACATGATATCATCATCACCGCCGAATCCAAGGGCATTCCCCTGGCCTATGAAATGGCCCGGCAAAGCGGCAATAACCGCTACCTCATCGCCCGGAAGATCCCCAAGCTTTATATGAAGAATGTGTTCACGGTGAAGGTGAATTCTATCACCACCGCCAAGGAACAAACCCTCTGCATCGATGAAGAAGATGCCAACTTCATGAAGGGCAAGCGGGTGCTGATCGTGGACGACGTAATTTCCACCGGCGAATCCCTGTACGCCGTGGAACAGCTGGTGGAAAAGGCCGGCGGCAACATCGTTGGCAAAATGGCCATTCTGGCCGGAGGCGATGCCCAGGAACGCCCGGACATCATCTACCTGGAAAAGCTGCCCCTGTTCCACCCCGATGGAACGGTAATGGAATAAACCGCAAACAAATAACCGCTGCTCATTACGATGCAGCGGTTTTTCTTTATTTTCGGTTCGGTCTTCTTTTGATTTTCAGCATGGCAATCACTTCTTCCGTCTTCAGTTCATCATCCAGCGGAATCCACAGCCATTTACCATCGTGCAGGGTTTCTGTTTCGTCATAAATCTTCTGAATGCGTTCAGAAACTGACCCCCGGACACCTTCAAACTTTTCCCGTTCTGCTTTGCCGTAAGTGATCAGCAATACCGCTTTCCCTTCCTTTGCATAGAAGGTACACAGGGTTTTGCCGCCCCGGCGATATTTATATTCCACCTGCCATGGACCAAAGCCCTTATCCCACAGCCGGTCCACATCATAGAGATTATCAATGGCAGACGTCAGCCTTTCCCAAATATCTACTGTTTTTTCAGACAACAAAGAAAGGAATGTTTCTTTCCAATGCTCACTCATTTTTTATTCTCCGTTCATGTAAATTCATACAGTACCGCTTCTTTCCGTACCCCTCCTGCTTTGTTATAGCAGGCACAGGCAGCACGGTTCTCTGCTTCTGTCAGCAAAAACATCTTGCTGCATCCCATTTTCTTTACATATTCAACAATGAAACGCATCAAACCATTGCCATAACCACGATTCTGATAAGCATCCATCACGTCAATAGCATGCAAATAGAAAACGCACCTGCCATCCGGTTTCATCATCCGGTAGCCAAAGGCAAATCCAACCATCTTGTCAGGTTCCGCTGCCACAAAGCCGACTGCATTTTCCTGATGAAGAAAATTCATGACCAACTCATGTTTATAAACCGTTTTCTGATCGTCCACAAATGCTGCCATCAGCGCCATATCTTTTTCTTCCAGCAATCTGTATTCCATCACTTCAGCTCCTTCACAAAACAGATAATTCTATTCGCTTCCTGAAAGCCGCAGGCCAGATGGAATTTCAGGCTTTCGGCATTCTCCAGTTCGCAATCACTGGCAAATTCCTGGCAGCCCATATCCTTTGCCCAGGCTTGGGCAGCAGAAAGCAGCGCCCGGGCAATGCCCTGCCCCCGGCGATTCTCATCCACATAAATCCCTTCCAGATACCCAACCGGGCCTCCTTCTGTTCCCTCCACATAATCATGCCGCAGGGAAACAAAACAAATACCACAGAAAGTGCCTTCCTCTTTGGCCAGAATGGCTGTTTTTTCGTTATCCTCCATATACTCCAGTACGCTGTCCTGCATTTCTTCTTCCGTGTGCCCCGGCCATAGCTTCCCAGTCAGTTCTGCCGCTGGCTGCACATGTTCTTTTTCTGCTGTTATCAGCCGCATTTTTCTCACATCCTATATTTTTGAATACGCAAAAAACCACCTTTGTTTCAGGTGGTTTTTGCAGTGCCTGAAAAAGCCGTTTGATTAAGCTTCTTCGGTAACCACGCTCTGGGCGGGCAGGGCACGCTGCACATAGCCGCTGCGCAGGCAACGGGTGCACACGTTCAGGCGCATGGGGCGACCATCCACCAGCACGCGAACCTTCTGCACGTTGGGAGCCCAAGTGCGGTTAGACTTGCGTTCAGAGTGGCTCACGTTGTGACCGCTCATACGGCCCTTGGCACATACTTCACAAAACTTGCCCATTGTAAATTAGGTGCGCGCGTAAATTGCTTTTGGTGACGCAGTTTCCTGCGATACATCCATAATTGACAGCTTTGCTATTGTAACACACTTACCTTCCAAATGCAAGCGTTTTTTTACATTTTCCCTTCTTTTTTTCAATCATTTGCCTTTTTGCTATTTTTCCACGGTTTTCTTCCATTTTTTCTTATTTTGTGCTATACTGAATCCAGCAACACAAGGGAGCGTGTATTCATG
>JAZUQI010000116.1:0-5177 GCA_045605625.1 Clostridia bacterium | reverse complement strand
ATGTGCTTCCACTTGGCCCCGGCCAGCATCACCATGATAAGGCACACAATGATGATGGTGCCTGCGGTGGAAAGGTTTGGCTGTTCCAGAATGAGGAGGAACATGATGCCCGGCACGATCAATACCGGCAAAACGCCTTTGAAAAAGAACTGCAGTTTCTTTCCCCGGTGGGTAAGCACCGTAGCCATCAGAAGCACGGCGGCATACTTGGCCAATTCCCCCGGCTGGAAGGATAAGCCCCCTACCCCCAGCCTCCGCCGGGAGCCGTTCACCGACCGCCCGATGCCCGGAATGGCCACCAACACCAGCAGCACCATGCTGCCTGCCACCGCCGTCAGCACCACCTGCTTTTTCTGCCAGAAGGCATAGGGAATGCGGCAGGTAACCAGCATGGCCGCCGCCCCCACCGCAGCGCCAAACAGCTGCTTTTTCACTTCGCTCAGGGCATCCCCTGTTTCCAGGGCCTTGTAATAGGTGGCGCTGAACAGGGTCAATAGCCCAAAGAGCATGAGTAAACACATCACCAGCAGCAATCCCTTATCCACCGGCCGCCGCTTTTCTTCCAGTTTCAGCACAGGCATTCCTCCTTTATGGCGCTTTCGAATGCTTCTGTGCGTGAAAAAACAGGCTGTTTTATCCACAGCCTGTTTTCTTTCGTTACCGGTTACAGTTGGTTCACCAGCTGCTTGAAAATGCGGCCACGCTGCTCGTAATCCTCAAACATATCAAAGGATGCGCAGGCCGGGGAGAACAGCACGTTATTGCCTTCCTCCGTCATATCCCGGCACAGGTTCACCGCTTCTTTCAGGGTTTTGGCATGGGTGATGGCGGTATATCCGGCTTCCGCCAGTTCCTTTTCCAGCTGGGCCGCCGTGGCGCCGATCAGCACGCAATGGCGGATCAGGGGCGTTTTTTGAATTTCCGCCGCCAGGGGCCGGAAAGTAACGTGCTTGTCATAGCCCCCAAGAATCATCACCGTGGGCAGCCGCATGGATTGCACCGCCTTGATGGTGGAATCCACATTGGTGCCCTTGCTATCGTTAATGTAGCGCACGCCGGACAATTCCCGCACAAATTCAATGCGGTGTTCCACCCCGGCAAAGGTGCGCAGCGCATGGCGGATCACCGCCCCGGGCACGCCCCGGGAAGCGGCAATGGCCGTGGCGGCCAGCGCATTTTCCAGGTTGTGGGGACCGGGGATGCGCACATCCTCCGCCTTGCAAATCACTTTTTCTTCCCCATCCAGCCGCCAAATGATGTTCCCATCCCGTACGAAGGCCCCTTCCGGCACTTCGTGCAAACGGCTGAAATAAAGCACACGGCTGTGAAGTTCATCCCCCATGGCCCGGCAGGCATCATCTTCGTAGTTCAGCACCGCAAAATCCCGGCTGCCCTGTGCATCAAAGATATGCTTTTTTAGGCCCGTATATACATCCATGGTGCCGTGGCGGTTCAGGTGATCTTCCGTCACGTTCAAAACTGCTGCGGACAAGGGATGGAAGGTTTTCGTGGTTTCCAGCTGGAAGGAGGAAACCTCCGCCACCACCACGTCTTCCGGCTTGGCCAGCATGGCGGCAGAAGACAGCGGATAGCCAATGTTTCCGGCCACGTAGCACAGCTTGCCCGCTTCCTTGAAAATGGCCCCCAGGAGGGATACCGTGGTGGTTTTTCCGTTGGTGCCGGTGACGGCCACCATATCGCACTTGATGAACTGGGAGGCCATTTCCATTTCCCCCAGCACCGGTATGCGCATCTTTTCCGCCTTCTTAACAATGGGGGCGTCGATGGGCACCCCGGGGCTGATAACCAGCATATCCTGGTTTTCCAGGGCCGCAAGGCCATCTTCCCCCAGACGGAAAGTGAGGTTCAAGTTTTTCAGTTCATCCAGTTTATCCCCGAAGGAATCGGAGGATTTGGAATCATTCACGGTGACAACGGCCCCGGCCTTATGCAGCAGCTGGGCCGCCGCAATGCCGCTTCTTGCCATGCCCACAATCAGCACACGTTTGCCCTGCCAGGGACTGTTCTGTGCGCCTTCCGCCGAAAAATGGCGATGTTTCATGCCGAAATAAACGGGCTCCCGCATACCGAATCATCTCCTCTTGGAAGTTGTTTTTCTTAATAGAACAGGTTTAAGCTCCAGATACCGATCAGGGAAAGCACCAGCGTCACGGCGGCATACATCAGCACAATCTGGTTTTCGTTCATGCCGCACAGCTCAAAATGGTGATGGATGGGGGCCATTTTGAAAATGCGCTTGCCCTGCCCATACTTTTTCTTGGTGATTTTGAAATACCCGGTTTGCAGCATCACCGATACGCTGCTCATGATGCAGGTGAAGCAAATGGGAATCAACAAAAATTCCAGCTTCATCAGCATAGCTACGCCCACCATCATGCCGCCGATGAACATGCTGCCGGTATCCCCCATGAAGATTTTAGCCGGATGCCGGTTAAACCGAAGGAACCCAAGGCAGGCACCCACCAGCGCAAAGCAGCCGCAGGCAATCACCTGATACCACACCGATTGCGCATCAGAAAGGAACAGGGCAATCACCCCAAAGGCCGCCATGCCCACCACCGTAACGGAGGAAAGAATGCCGTCCACGCCGTCCTGCAAATTGGCGCTGTTGGTCATGAACATCACCAGCACCGTCATGATGGGAATGTAGAAAATGCCCAGATCCCAGGTGTGGCGAGTGAAGGGAATAATCACATCGCTGCCCACAAAGAAGAAGCAGTACAGGCTGAACACCAGCCCCACCACCACCTGGCCCATCAATTTCTGCTTGGGTTTCAGGCCTTCGTGGTTCTTTTTCACGTCCTTGATATAGTCATCGGCAAAGCCCACGGCCATGCTGCCAAGGGCGGCCAGCAAAAGGGCCCACAGAGGGTTGTCCAGCCCAAAGGATGAGCCTTGAACAGCGGTATGCACAATGGACAGAATCACAAGCGCCGCCACCGTAGCCCCGGCAATCACTATGCCGCCCATGTTGGGGGTGCCCTGCTTGGCCAGATGGGCCTGGGGGCCCAGTTCATAAATGGTTTGGCCGAACTTCAGTTTCTTCAGGTAAGGCAAAAATTTGGGCATCACCAGCAGCATAATCAATACCGCCAAAACGGTGGCCGCCAAACTGTAAAGCAGCATCTTTTTCTCTCCCTTGTACAGCCGTTATTCTCCGGCGTTGATTTCTTTCAGCAGTTCCTGCACCACAATTTTTTCATCAAAGGGCCGCTTCACGCCCATAATTTCCTGATAGGTTTCGTGGCCCTTGCCGGCCAGCACGATCACATCCCCATCCTGCCCCATTTGCAGGGCATGGCGGATGGCTTCCCGGCGGTTTTCAATCATTTCATAAGCGCCCTTGGTTTGCTTGATGCCCTCTTCCACCTGCTTGAGGATGGCGTAGGGGTCTTCCGTACGGGGGTTATCGGAAGTCAGAATGGAATAATCCGCCAGGCGTCCGCTGATTTCCCCCATCATGGGCCGCTTGCCGGGGTCCCGGTCGCCGCCGCAGCCAAAGAGGGAAATGAGGCGGCCCCGGGTAAACGTGCGCACGGTGGACAGAATGTTTTCCAGCGCATCCGGGGAATGGGAATAATCCAGAATCACCTTGTAGGGCGTATTGGTTTCCAGCATTTCCACCCGGCCCGGCACGTTCCTCACGCTTTCCAGGCCCTCTGCAATCACATCCGGGTGCAGGCCGATCACCAGCCCCATAGCCGCCGCCGCAAGGGCGTTATACACATTGAACATGCCCGTCAATTGCAGCCTTACTTCCTTCAGCCACATGTGGTGGAAGCCCATTTTGAAATTCACGCCGTTTTCGGTGATTTCAATATCCCGGGCAAACAAATCCGAGGGGCTGGAAATGCCGAAAGTAACAAAGGGCACCTGAATTTCTTTCAGAATTTCTTCGCTGGTTTCTTCATCCGCATTGATGACGGCATTTCTCACCCATTTGGGGGTAAAATAGGATTTTTTGCATTCAAAATACCGGCGCATTGTGCCAAACAGATCCAGGTGATCCTGGCTCAAATTGGTATAGCAGCCTGCTTCAAAATGCACGCCTTCCAGCCGGCCCATTTCCATGGCGTGGGCGGATACTTCCATGCTCACCGCATCCACCCCGGCATCCCGCATCATGCGCAGGTTGCGGAAAAAGTCAATGGGTTCGGGGGTGGTGAATTCGCTTTTGATGTATTCCTTGCCAATCATGTTGCCCGTGGTGCCAATGAGGCCGGTTTTGTGGCCGGCATGCTCCAAAATGGCTTTCAGCAAATAACTGGTGGTGGTTTTGCCCTTGGTGCCGGTGATGCCCAGCAGCATCATTTCCTGTTCCGGATGGCCATAGAAGCAGGAGGCCATCAGGCTCATGGCGCCGCGCACGTTCTTTACCTGCACCTGGGGCACATCCACCGGCAAAAAGTGGGTCACCACCAGGGCCGCCGCCCCGTTTTTCAGCGCCTGGGGGGCAAAATCATGGGCATCAAACCGTGCCCCGGGAATGCAGAAAAACAGCCCCCGGTCCGTCTTGGCCCGGCTGTCCATGGTCAAATCACAAATTTCACAGTCTCCCCTGCGTTCCACCACTTCATTGGCAGCCGCCTGTACCAGTTTACTCAACAGCATCTTCATTCTCTCCATTCAACGGAAATTCAAAGGTTACCTTTACAATCGTTTCCGGGGGCACATAGGCACCGGCGGATGGCGTTTGCTTCACCGCCAGGCCGCTGCCCTGCATTTCCAGCGCCAGCCCCCTTGCCGAAAGCACCCGGGACGCATCCACAATGGCCATCCCCCGCACCTCCGGCACGCATACCATATCCTCCGCCGTCAGTTCATTTTCAGCCAGGGTGTAGAGCATCACCTGATCCCCTTCCCTGGCCTCGCCTTCGGCAGGAGGCAATTGAAACGTTACTTCTGTTCCTTCCCCGATCACCTGGCACAAAAGGCCGTTTTGCCCCAGGCTTTTCCGGGCGTTTTCCACGGAAAGCCCCACGCAATCGGGAACGGACACCGCTTTGGCCTTTTCCCCGGCCTCCGTCTTGCGGATGCCCAGGTATGGCAGCACCTGCTCCAGAATCTGCCGGGCATAGGGCGCTGCGGTTACGCTGCCAAAATCCACCGGCACCTGGGCTTCGCTCACCGTTACCAGCACCGCAATCTGCGGCGCA
>JAZUQI010000115.1:0-8006 GCA_045605625.1 Clostridia bacterium | reverse complement strand
GTGGGTGCCGGTTCCAAAGGCCATGCCGGGGTCAATTTCAATGAGCAGGTCATCTTCCTGCAGTTCAAAATCTTCCCAGGTGGGCTTGACCACCATGTGATCCCCCAGCCGGAAGGGCTTATAATACTGCTTCCAGTTTTCGCTCCAATCTTCTTCCTTCACGCCTTGCAGGGACAGGCTGAGGGCGCCGAAGGAGGGCACATGGCCTTTCAAACTGCCCAGCTCTTCCCGGAGGGTGGGCAGGATATTCTGCAGGGTTTCTTCATCGAACCAGGCCTTCACCTGCACGTCTTCCGGCATGGCATCAATGACGGACTGATCCATCAATTCCCAATTGGCGGTGGGCTTTTCAGGGTCCGGCAGGTCGGCCCGGTCCAGAATCTGGGTACCGGCAGCGCCAAGGCGCAAAAAGAGATCGGAAATCAGTTCGGAGCCCTGGGTGTTGGTGGATACGGTAACTTCGGTATATTCCATCTGTTTATTCCTCCGTTTTATATCGGGCCATCACGATGGCGTTATGATACTTGCCTTCCCGGAACACTTCTTCTTTCAGAATGCCCTCCTGCACAAAGCCGCACTTTTCATAGCAGCGGATGGCGGCGGTGTTGAAATCAAACACGGTGGCCTTGATTTTGTGCAGGTTCATTTCTTCAAAGCCGAATTTGCAAAGCAGGGACACGGCATCCGTGCCATAGCCGTGGCCGATGGATTTTAGATCCAGCATGATGCCGATTTCCGCCCGGCGGTTTTTCCAGGAAACCTGCAAAAAGCCGCATTGGCCGATGAACTGGCGGTTATCCAGCCGTTCAATGGCAAACTGATATTCGCCGCCGGAATAGCTGGTTTGGTTGCCCATGAACCGGGCCTGATCTTCCACGGTGGAAGGGAAGAGGATGCCGGCGGATGCGCTGCGCATCACCTGATAATCGTTATTGATGGAAAGGGCGTACATCAGATCACTGTTATCAAACGCCCTGAGTTTCACCAATTTGCCCTGATACATGCAAGAAAAACCCCTTTCATGTGCTTTTATCATCATAATGCCACAAAAGCGGAAAGTCAATCGGAAAATGCCAACTTTATTTCACCGCCGTCCCTTTTTCGGCATAGGATGCAGGGGAAGAGAAAGGGGGAATGGCATGCGGCTTTCCATTTGCGGTACGGATGAGCGCAGCCTGTGCCTGAAAACGCTGGCACTGCAAAAAGGATATACGGTGACGGATCAAAGCCCGGATGCGGTGGTGCTGCCCCTGCCAAAGGCAAAGCTTGGGGATGTGAAACGGCTGTACGGGGAAGGGCAGAAGGTGATGTATGGCCTGGGGGATGAAGCGCTGATGGAAGTGGCCAGGGCATACGGCTGGCAGATGCAGAGCGTGTTTGAAGACGAAGCATATCAGATGGAAAATGCATGGCTGACGGCGGAGGGGGCCCTTTACCTGGCCATGAAGCAAAAGCGCTGCGCCTTTTACCGGGCCAAATGCATGGTGGTGGGCTATGGGCGGATTGGCAGCGCATTGACCCGGATGCTGCGGGGCATGGGGGCGGAAGTGACAGTAGCAGCAAGAAAGGAAGCGGCAAGGAAAGCTGCCGGCGAAAACAGCATTCCCATGGAGGGCATAAAGGAATGCATTTCTTCCATGGATTACATTTTCAATACGGTACCCTCCCCGGTGATGGGGAAAAGGGAACTGGAAAAGATGCGGAAGGATGCCATCTTGATGGAGCTTGCCAGCGCCCCTTACGGTATCGATATGGAAGCGGCGTTGGAGCTGCAGCTGACGGTGCAGATTGAAGGGGGCATTCCCGGCCGCTATTGCCCCATGCAGGCAGCCAGGGCATGGCTGGAAGGAATTGAAAGGAGTGTTCTATTGTGAGCAAAACCCGCATAGGATTTGCGTTGACGGGTTCGTATTGCACGTTCCAAAGGGCCTTCCGGGCCATGGAGCAATTGGTGGAGGAAGGGTATGCGGTGACGCCGGTGATCTCCTTTGCGGTAAAGGAAAGGGATACCCGGTTTTATTCCAAGGAAGCGGTGTGGGAAACCCTTTTGAAAATCACCGGCACGGAGCCTCTTTGCACCATGCAGCAGGTGGAGCCCATCGGGCCCAAGAAACTATTGGATGCCTACATCATTGCCCCCATGACCGGCACTTCCATGGGCAAAATGGCCCACGGCATTTTTGATACCCCGGCCCTTCTGGGGGCCAAATCCCACCTGCGGAACGGGCGGCCGGTGCTGATTGCCCCTTCCACCAATGATGGGTTAAGCACATCCGCCGAAAATATCGGGAAGATTTTGGTGATGAAAAACGTTTATTTTGTGCCCTACGGCCAGGATGACCCCGTTGGCAAGCCCCGTTCCCTGGTGGCGGATTTTGATAAAATTTCCGCTGCCTTATGGGCAGCGCTGGCCGGGGCCCAACTGCAGCCCATGCTGTACGGCAACTTGAAAAAAAGCTGAAAATACGCTATAATAGGAAAGTGGAGGAAAAACGGATGAAAAAATGCATGCTTTTCCTGATGGTAATGGTTTTATTGGCCTTGATGCCCCTGGCGCTGGCCGGGGAAGAAGGGGCCGTTGCGGCCCTTGGCACGGTGGAAGAAAAGGAAAATGGGGCGGAAGATTACGTGGTGTACCCTGCCCTTGAAAACGCCGGGCCTTTTACGGAAGAAATCAATGGCCAGATTACTGAAAAAATGCAGTTGCAGGCCTATCAGAACATTCTGCAATTTGGCACCGGCAGCGCTGGGCTGCAGGTGGATTTTGAAGCGGCGATGGGGGAAAAGATGGTATCCCTTGTGGTGAGTGCCAAGGGCAAAATGCCATTTGGCAGGCCCTCGCAGGTGTATTACCCCATGAATTTCTACCTGGAAAGCGGCGAAGAAATTCCCTTTGAAAGCCTGTTTGCAGATGCGGACGGCGCCATGGCCTATATGGAAATGCGGCTGGAGGAAATGGAAGAAACCTTATCCACCCACCTGGAAAACAGAAGTTTGTTCCCGGTGCCCTTTGAACGCTACACCGTGGATGAAACGGGGGGCATCACCCTCTGGTATGAACGGGATCAGCTTTCTTTTCTCTCCGGCTTTTCCGGAAGCGTGTATTTCCGTTTCAGCGAACTGGAACCTTATTATGACCTTTCGGAAACGGGATACCTTTTTTCCATCCGGAAAACGGATGAAAAGATCGGCTTCCTTTCCGGTTTGGGCAGCAGGATGTGCATTGGCGTTTCCCTGGAAGATGCGCTTTCGAAATACCGCTCCACCGTGGATTCGGAATACTATCCCGGCGGCGCCTGCTACGAAGTGGAAGATGCCAGGCTGCAGGGCACGGTGCTGATCGTGGATGATGGGGAAGAAACGGTGCTTGGGATGCTGACGGGCCGGATGGATGACGGCGGCATCATCACCGGCAAAACCACGCTGGAAGAAGCGAAAGCCCTGCTTGGCAACGATTATATTTCCCTGATGATGGATGAAAACACCGCCCAGATGTACCGGGTGTGTGCCGGGGAAAGCGTAACGTACAAAAAAGCGATTTCCACCCCTCATGGGGAACAGAACGCCGCCTATACCCTCTATGGGGATGCAAACGGCGTGGTGCAATACATAAAACTGATGATAGAACAATAAAAGGGGATTGGGCATGAGCGCAGGCAAAGCCAAAAAGAAACCGATAACCGAATATGTAACCACCGGGAAAAACGCTGCCATTACCATCACGGTTGGCATCGTTTTTCTGACGCTTGGCCTGTGCTGGCTTTTGTCCATGCTGACGGCGGCGGAAGGGTATATCACCAAGCAGCTGGCGGCCAGCCTGAACGGCCTGTGCGGCAGTTTTTGCGTGCCTTTTCCGCTGTTGATGATCTGGGGCGGCGTGCACATGCTGGTATCCGCACGGCATAAGGTGAATGCCAGAAGCGTTATTCTGGTGTTTTCCTTGTATGTGCTGGTGCTGGTGTTCTTTACGCTGACAGCCCGGTACAGCACGGATTTTTCCTATCTGGAATTTGTGAAAAAGCAATATGCCCAGCCTTCCTACGGCGCTTTCCTGCAAAAGGCTTACATGGATGGGGCCAAGGGCGCCGGCGGACTGATTGGCATGATGTTTGCCTATCCCATGTGGCAGGTGGCCGGCACGGTAATCAGCGTGATTTTCATTGTGTGCCTGTTTGTGGCGCTCATTTTTGTGTTGCTGCGCAAGAACCCCGGGGAATTGATCCGCCAGCTCAGCGAAGGCAACGAGGCACGCATGGCAAGGTGGCAGCAACGCCAGCAGGAAAAGGAAGCCATCCGGGCGGAAAAAGAGGCCTTGAAGCAGCAAAAGGAACAGGAAAGAATGGCCAGCCAGCCTGCCGTGCAGCAGGTGCCTATGGAACCGGTGGGGCAGGGCCAGTATGTGGAGCGGCAGGAGGATGTGTATGAATATCCGCCGGAGCCTGCGCCGGTGTACCAGCCGCAAATGCGCCAGATAGTGCGGAATGTGGAAGGGTTCTATCCTGTTTCCAATGAACTGTATGATGAAAAATTTCCCCTGCATAACGGTGGCGCAGCGCCTGCCTATGGGCAGCAAAGCGCCCCGGTATATGCCCAGCCGCCTGTAAAGGAAACCCCTGCCCCGGTGCGCCAGGGCACTTTCGGCGTACCTGCGGAAGAAAAGAAACCGGCGGAAAAGAAGCCCTTGTTCCGCATCCCCAAAAAGGAAACCCCTGCCGTGGAAGAAAAGCCTGCCGTTTCCTGGCAGAAGCAGGAAAAGGTGCAGGAAATGCCGGTGCAGGTATCGCCCTTTATGGATCCGGAGGAAGATGACGATATTCTGCCCTGGGATGAACCGGAAAAGCCTGTGGTGAAAGAAGCCCCGGTGCAAAGGGCGGAAAGAAAGCCCCGGCCCGTGCAGCAGGAACTGTTCCCGGAAGAAGAGGAAGAAGCACCCTATACGCCCCCGGTGCGCCCTGTGACGAAAGTGCAGCCTGCGGCGGAAGAGCAAAAAACGGAAAAGCAAAAATCCAGCTGGTCCGATATGGTGCAAAAGCGGCAGCAGGAGCTGCATAGCGGCGAAATGCCAGCCCACACCACCACCAAAGGGGAACCCAAGCCTGTTTATACGGACCCCGTGATGCCCATTTCCGCAGAGCGTATTCCCATCAAGCCCGTGCCCCAGCCCAAAGAAGACGCCAAGCTGGACGGAACCCGTGCCCCCCAGATGAAGCAGACGGAAATGACCATGCCCATCCGCTATCAGGCGCCGCCCATCCGGCTTTTGAAGGAAAGCAAGGTGGTGTCCAGCGAGGATTCTGCCCAGGAAGATAACCAGCGGGCGGAAATCATTGAAGGCACCCTGGGCAGCTTCGGCGTGGATGCGGAAGTGAAGCAGATCATGCACGGCCCCTCCATCACCCGGTTTGCCATCCAGATCGCCCCGGGCGTGAAGGTGAGCAAGGTGACCAACACCGCCGATAACCTGGCCCTTGACTTGAAAACCAAGCATGTGCGTGTGGAAGCGCCCATTCAGGGCACGTCCTACATTGGCATTGAAGTGCCCAACAAACTGGTGAGCACCGTTTCTTTGAAAGAAGTATTGGACAGCGAAAAGATGCACAATGCCACATCGCCCCTGATGGTGGCCCTTGGCATGGATATTGCCGGTTCCCCGGTGTTGTGCGACCTTTCCAAAATGCCCCACCTTTTGATTGCCGGTGCCACGGGCAGCGGTAAATCCGTGTGTATCAACTCCATCGTGTGCAGCCTGCTGTACCGCAGTTCGCCGGAACAGGTGCGCCTGATTATGATTGACCCCAAGCAAGTGGAACTGACGGTGTACAACAGCATTCCCCACCTGCTGGTGCCTGTAATCAGCGATCCCAGGAAGGCCGCCGGGGCATTGGCGTGGGTGGTGCAGGAGATGCAGGAACGCTATGGCAAGTTCTCTACCGAGGGCGTGAGAAACCTGGCCGGGTACAACGATATGTACCGGGGTACGGATAAGGAACTGCCCAATATTGTGGTGATTATTGACGAAATGGCGGACCTGATGGAAGTTTGCCGCAAGGATGTGGAAGAATCCATCCGCCGCCTGGCTGCCCTGGCCCGTGCTGCCGGGATCTATATGGTGCTGGCTACCCAGCGGCCTTCTGTGGACGTTATCACCGGCGTTGTGAAAAACAATATTCCCAGCCGCATTGCCTTTGCCGTTTCTTCCGGTACGGATAGCCGCACCATCATCGATATCTACGGCGCAGAAAAACTGATGGGCAAGGGCGATATGCTGTATAAACCGGCCGGTTCTTCGCCGGTGCGTGTGCAGGGCTGCTTCGTTTCCGATGATGAAGTGAACGCCATCACGGATTATATTTCCAGGCGCTATGAAACTTCCTACGACCCCAATATCATGGAACATTTGGAAAATGCCGATAAGGAAACGCCCACGGCGGATACCATCGGCGGGGAAGACAGGCCCCATGCCGCCGGGAATGAGAACGGCGACGGCACCGATGATTTGCTGATGGAAGCCATTGAAATGGCGGTGGAAGATGAACAGATTTCCACCAGCCTCCTCCAACGCCGCTTCCGTATTGGCTATGCCCGGGCCGGGCGGCTGGTGGATGAAATGGAAAAGCGTGGCATCGTCAGCGCATCGGAGGGCAGCAAGCCCCGGAAATGCCTGATTACAAGGGAACAATATTATCAGATGTTTGAAGATCAATAAAAATGCAGCAAGCCGGCCGGATGGTGCGGCTCGCTGTTATGCTATGGAGGGAATATGATTTACTATCAGGATAAAGATGTGACCATCCGGGATATGGAAAAAGCAGATGCACAGGCTTTGGACGGGGAATACGTAGCCCAGGGCTGGCACTCGGATGTGGATTATTATCATTTTCGGATGCGGGAAGCAGCTGAAGGAAAATGCAAAGCGCTGACAGCGGAATATCAGGGGCAACCTGCCGGGAATGTGTATCTGTATTTCAAGGCCCACGAAGGGCCGTTCAAAGAGAAAGAATGGCCCATCATCGTTGATCTGGGTGTGGTGAAAAAATATCAGAGAAAGGGCATCGGCCAGCGCTTAATGGAAGTGGCGGAAAAACTTGCAGCGCAGCGCAGCGATACCGTGTGCCTGGGAGTTGGGCTTTGCAAAGAATACGGAAGCGCCCAGCGGATGTATGCAAAGAGAGGCTATATACCGGATGGTTCCGGCGTGTGGTATCAGGATAAACAATGCGTGCAGTATGAAACCGTATGCACGGTGGATGATGATCTGGTGCTGTATTTGTACAAAAGTCTGCACTGAAAGGATGTTTCACCACAAATTGCATAAAAAGAAGCGCACTTGAATGCCGGTTGGCGGCGAGCAAGTGCGCTTTTATATTCCGGATATTATTTGTATTCTGCGGAAACATCCGGCAGGTTCAGGAATCGGATAAAATCCTGAATATGCTCATCCCAGAACTGCCAGTTGTGGGCGCCGGGAGCCGGAAGGAACTGGTATTGGAAGGGATTGCCGGGGAATTTTTCAAAGAATTCTTTGGTGTCGAGGGCGCAGGGCAGAAGAAAATCATCATCACCGCAGCAATGGAAAACCCGGGGGCAGGGATGGCCGCTGTTTACGATTTTTTCCGCATTGCCGTATACATCCAGATAGGAATTTTCCAGGGGCTGGTCGCCAATGGTCAGTTCCCGGCGGCGGCCCTGATGGAAGGATCCTTTATAGTTGATGGCCCCGGCGGAAAGGCAGCCGATGGCGCTGTATTTTTCCGGGTTGGCCAGGCCGATCATGAAGGAACCGGCACCGCCCATGGAAAGCCCGGCAATGAAATTATCCTCCCGTTTATCGGAAAAATTGAAAAGGGTACGCATTTTCTTTGGCAGTTCCTCGGAAATGAAGGTGTAATATTTGCCGCCGTGGGCCATATCCGTATAGCAGGAATTCTGGGCAGAGGGCATTACCACGGCCAGCCCATAGGGGGCTGCATACCGCTCAATGGACGTGCGGCGAATCCAATCCGCAT
>JAZUQI010000114.1:0-3275 GCA_045605625.1 Clostridia bacterium | reverse complement strand
GCATCGGGCACCTGATGAAGGAGAAGCTGCTGCTCCCCCTCCTTCAATGCCTGAAATACGGTGATATTCACGCCAGTTCTTCCTCTTGTTTTGTTTTTTCTTCGATTTCCTTGCCGTAAATCAGCCGGTCAATATCCGCCTTGTGCAGCACCACCCAGCCTTCTTCCGTCACTTCCCCTTCGGGCAGGCCGTGGAGGGCGGCGTTCATGGAAACGATGGCCACTTCGCACATTTCATCCGTGGGCTGCTTGGTGGTCAGCCGCTGCATTTGCATGCCGGGCCAGCGCAGGATATCCACCCATTTGCCTTCCTTATGGGCCAGCAATTTCAGCACTTCATAGCCAATGCCCATGATGCAGGGCAAAAGCACAATGCGGGTAAGGATGCGCAGCAGGTAATTGGAACCCAGGTCAAACCCCGTGAGGGCCAGCACCAGCACGTCAATGACGGAGAAAAACAGAATGCTCATCACAAACGTCAATACCAGGAAGGAGGTGCCGCACCGGGGATGCAGGGTGGAAATCGGCTGGGCATTGTTGGGGGTCAGGGGCAATTCATGTTCGTTGCAATAGACGGTTTTGTGTTCGCTGCCGTGGTATTGGAAGGTTTTGCGCATTTCGGGAATACGGCCGCAGAAGGAAATATAGCCAATCAGAATGGCAATGCGCACAATGCCGCTGACCAGGTTTTTCAAAACCAGCATCCAGCCGCTGGCGTTTTCCGGGAAAAAGAACACGGCCAGGTTGGGCAGCAGCACAAACAGCCCCACGCTCAGGCACACGGCCATCACCGCCGCCACGGCCATCACCACTTTATCCACATTCTTGCCCAGCTTTTCCGCCAGCCATTTTTCAAATTTGGAGGGTTCTTCCTGCTGTTCTTCCCCCACCATGTTGGCGCTGTCCGTCAGCGTTTGCATGCCGATTTTCAGCATATCCACCATGTTCACCGTGCCCCGGATAAAGGGCAGGCCCATCCACTTATGCTTTTTCGCCGGGGAGGTGTAGGGCTGGCGCTTCACCACAATATCCCCATCCGGCCGGCGCACCGCAACGGCGATGGCATCCGGCGCCTTCATCATCACGCCGTCCAATACGGCCTGGCCGCCGATATCCACCCGGGGGCAGGCGTTTGTTTCTTTCTTAGCCATAAATAAAAACCTCTTTCTGCACATCCGTGCCTTGCAATTTCCAAAACGCATGGGGCCCATTTGGCCCATAACATTCTATTATTCTATATAAACCGCCCAAATCCCTGCTGAAACAGGGGGGAATTTGTTTTTGTTACAAAAAATCAAAAAGCAGCAAAGCCTTTTGAAAGCCTGCTGCTTTTATGTGCTTCAGATGCCGAAACGCTTCTTGAAGCGGTCCACACGCCCGCCGGTGTCCACCAGCTTCTGCTTGCCGGTGTAGAACGGATGACACTTGGAGCAAATTTCAACCTTCAGTTCCTTCTTGGTGGAACCGGTTTCCCAAGTTTCGCCGCACACGCAACGAACGATCGCCTTCTGATAATTCGGATGGATCTTTTCCTTCATGCCAATTTCACCTCTTTTTCCATTACGGATGGCAGATTCATGGGTGGCTGCCCATGAGCCGCAGGAATGATTATACCACGGTTTTTTGCCCATTGCAAGGCTTTTTGGAAATTTCAGCAGGCAAAACCGGGAATTTTTCCAACTTTTTTCCGCCTTATTTCAATTGATCCAGGTCGAAAGGCGTGGTCTGGTACACAAAATAGTTCAGCCAGTTGCAATAGAGCAGGTTGGCGCCGCTGCGCCAGGAAACCTGGGGGACCTTTTCCGGGTCATCCCCGGGGTAATAATTCTTCGGCACCTCAATGGTCTTTCCGGCGGCCACATCCCGTTTGTATTCCTTTTCCAGGGTCAGGGGGTCATATTCCGAATGGCCGGTGATAAAAATCTGGCGGCCGTTCTTGGTGGCAATGGCGTAAACCCCGGCTTCTTCGGAGGAAGCCAGAATTTTCAATTCCGGCACCTTTTCAATATCCTGCCGCAAAACGGTGGTGTGGCGGCTGTGGGGCACCATGAACACATCATCAAATCCCCGGAAGAGGATGGATTTTTCGTAATCCCTGTGGTGGGGAAACACGCCGAACATTTTCTTTTCCAGCGGCACCTTGGGCACCCCGAAATGGTAATACAGCCCGGCCTGGGCCCCCCAGCAGATGTGGAACGTGGAATGCACGTGGGTTTTGCTCCATTCCATGATGCCGCACAGTTCCTGCCAATAATCCACGTCCTCAAAGGCCATCTGCTCCACCGGGGCGCCGGTGATCACCAGGCCGTCGAAATTTTCATGCTTCACTTCGTCAAAGGTTTGATAGAAAGCCAGCATGTGTTCTTCGGAGGTGTTTTTGCTTTGGTGGGAGGCGGTTTTCACCAACGTCAGTTCCACCTGCAAAGGCGTATTGCCCAGCAGCCGGGACAGCTGGGTTTCCGTATCGATTTTGGTTGGCATCAGGTTAAGCAGCATAATCCGCAGGGGGCGAATATCCTGGGTGGCGGCCCGCAGTTCCGTCATGACGAAAATGTTTTCCTCCTGCAGCGTGGCCGCTGCCGGCAGGCCGTTGGGAATTTTAATGGGCATGGGGAAACTCCTTCAATTTATACTTGGGCCAGCGCCTGGGCAATATCTTCAATCAAATCTTCCTTGCTTTCCAGGCCGCAGGAGAAGCGCACCAGGTCCCCGGGCACACCGGCGGCCATCAGTTCTTCTTCGTTCATCTGGCGATGGGTGGCGCTGGCCGGGTGCAGGCAGCAGGTGCGGGCATCCGCCACGTGGGTTTCAATGGCCGCCAGCTTCAGGGCCGCCATGAATTTTTCCGCCGCTTTTCGTCCGCCCTTCACGCCGAAGGAAACCACGCCGCAGGTGCCATTGGGCAGATATTTCCGGGCCAGGTCATAGTACTTGTTGCCCGGCAGCCCCGCATAATTCACCCAGGCAATTTTTTCATGCTGCTGCAAGTATTCCGCCACCGCCTGGGCATTTTCACAATGCCTTGCCATGCGCACATGCAGGCTTTCCAGGCCCAGGTTCAGAATGAAGGCGCTTTGAGGGGCCGGGGTGCAGCCAAAATCCCGCATCAGCTGGGCCGTGGCCTTGGTGATGAAGGCCCCTTCCAGGCCGAATTTTTCGGCGTAGGTGATGCCGTGGTAGCTGTCATCGGGGGTGCACAGGCCGGGGAATTTCTCCGCATGGGCCAGCCAATCAAACTTGCCGCTGTCCACAATGCAGCCGCCCACCGCCGCCCCG
>JAZUQI010000113.1:0-2321 GCA_045605625.1 Clostridia bacterium | reverse complement strand
ATTTACTTTCGTATTCACCAGATGATCTCCTCGCTTTCCATAACCGGGCCTTCCTTGCAGATGCGCTTGTTGCCCGTCAGGGTTTTGCAGCTGCAGCCCATGCAGGCGCCAAAACCGCAGCCCATGCGTTCTTCAAAGCTGTACTGGCCTTTCGTTTTTGCCGCCTTGCCAATGGCCCGCAGCATGGGTTCGGGGCCGCAGGTGTAGAAGAAGGAATAATCCACATCCTTCAAAGCATCGGTGACAAAGCCCTTCACGCCCCGGCTGCCGTCCACGGTGGTAACGATGGTTTCCGCCCCCAGGGCCTTGAATTCCGCTTCGTAGAACACTTCTTCCGCCTTGTTAAAGCCCAGAATCACCGTGGGCCGGGCGCCCTGTGCCACCAGCTTTTTGCACAGGTTATACAAAGGAGGCACCCCCACGCCGCCGCCCAGCAGCACCGGCTTTTCCCCGGCCTTGGAAAGATTATAGCCATTGCCAAGGCCGGTGAGGATATCCAAGCGTTCCCCGGGCTGCATACGGCTCATTTTTTCCGTGCCGCCGCCCACCACTTTGTAAATGAGGGTCAGGGTCTGGTCATCGTAATCGCACACGGAAATGGGCCGGCGCAGGAAGAACCCCTCCACCAGAATGTTCACAAACTGGCCGCTGGCCGTGATGGCGGAGGTATCCCCGGAAAGCACCATGCGGAAAACGTCCTGGGTCAGCGGCTTGTTTTCCCTGATGGTAAAAAGGGATTGTTTCATGACTGCATTTCCCCTTTGTCGTCTTGTTTTGATTAATTCAGAATTCAGAATGAAGAATTCAGAATTTTAGTTACTGATGAGAAAATCATTTGATGCGTGCTCACATCTTAATCATTTTCCCGGGTTTTGATGATGGAAACAAGAATAGAGATAATTTCCTGGCAATCCTGATAAATGCTTTTGAATGCCGGTTCACTGGTTATGTAGCCACTTTCGAAAAGTAATTCCAGCCAATATTCCGTTTCGCTTGCTTCTTTCAGAGCAATGTTCATTTTCGAAAAGAAATCAGCACGGGAATATGCCCGGATGGCTTCTTTGACATTGGCACCAATAGACGTTCCGCTGCGCAGCATTTGTCTGGACAGGATAAACTCATGTTCTTTCTGGAGATTCTGATAAAGGCGAATGATTCTCAGCGCAAAAGCTTTGCTTTTTACAACAATCACATTCTCTTCCATTATCGCATCCTCTTTCTCCGAAATATCGCAGCTATTTCAATTCTGAATTATGAATTCTTAATTCTGAATTACTTAAGCGTCGATGGTGGATACGCAGAAAGTGGTTTCTTCCAGCACGTCCAGCAGCACCCGGACGGTATCCAGGGAGGTGAACATGGTCACGTTATTTTCCGTGGCCAGGCGGCGGATTTCAAAGCCATCGCTGGTCTGATTCACTGCGGCGATATCCTTGGTGTTCAGCACATAGGCGATGTGGCCCTGGCGCAGGGCCTCGGCAATTTCATCTCTGCCCTCGTTCAGTTGCCGCAGCACGTGGGTGCGAATGCCGTGCTCCTTGAGGAACTTGGCGGTGCCGCTGGTGGCCTCAATATTGAAGCCCAGGTTATAGAACCGGCGGATCAGGGGCAGGGCCTCTTCCTTATCCTTATCGGCGATGGTGGCAAACACGGTGCCGTAGTTCTGCATGTGCATGCCGGAAGCCTGCAGGGCCTTGAACAGGGCACGGTTCAGCGTTTTATCATAGCCGATGGCTTCACCGGTGGATTTCATTTCGGGGGAAAGGTAGGCGTCCAGGCCGCGGATCTTGTTGAAGGAGAACACGGGGGCCTTCACATACCAGCGCTTCTTTTCATCCGGGTAGATGCCGAAGATGCCCTGTTCCTTGAGGGATTTGCCCAGAATCACTTCCGTGGCAATATCCGCCAGGCTGTAACCGGTGGCCTTGGAAAGGAAGGGCACGGTGCGGGAGGAGCGGGGGTTCACTTCGATGATGAACACGTTATCATCCTGATCCACAATGAACTGGATGTTATACAGCCCCACGATGCCGATGCCAAGGCCCAGCTTTTTCGCATACTGCAGGATGATGCCCTTCACCTTATCGGAGATGGAGAAGGTGGGGTAAACGGAAATGGAGTCGCCGGAGTGAACGCCGGTGCGTTCCACCAGTTCCATAATGCCGGGCACGAACACATCGTATCCGTCGCAGATGGCATCCACTTCCACTTCCCGGCCTTCGATATACTTGTCCACCAGTACGGGCTTATCTTCATCAATTTCCACGGCAGTTTTCAGGTAATGCCGCAGCTGATCTTCGTTGGCCACGATCTGCATAGCC
>JAZUQI010000112.1:0-4269 GCA_045605625.1 Clostridia bacterium | reverse complement strand
CTGTTTCTTGTTCTGCGTGATAGAATGAAAGCGACAAACTTGAATTTGTGGGAGAGTTACCATGAAAATAGAAAAATTAGCAATACATGATTTACATATTTTGACCGAATTATTTGAGTATAATAATGTTGAACAAATGATATCTGAATGTACGCATGATATTCAAAATGGGGTTATTGATATTTTTGTTTTGTATGATAAAGATGTTTTAGTAGGTGAACTTCACGTAATGTATGAAAACGACGATGAGAATTATGCCATACGAGGCAGACGAGCATATCTGTTTGCATTTAGAGTTCGCGAAGATTTTCAGAATAAAGGATACGGAACATATCTCTTAAAAACAGTTTTGACTGAATTAAAAGAGAATGGATATTGCGAATTTACTGTCGGGGTGGAAGATGACAATTTTAGAGCGATTCATATGTATCAGGCTTTGGGGTTTAATGATATTTTGCTTAGAAAACAAGAAGAGTATCAGGGCGATGCGTATGAGTATAACTTATATTTGAAGAGATAAACAAATTCCAATTTGTTGAGCAAACCAAAGCAGATTTTCTCCCTCTTAGGAGGGCGCAATTATACGCACCGTTCCGGTGCATTGTGTTTACATAAGCACATAAGCAAGCGAGCATCCGAATGTTGGATGCTCGCTTGTTTGCTATTGGATAAATTGTTCCTTTAGAATCCTCCCCCCACAAGGGAGACTTTTTCCACCTCATCCGTCAGGCTTTCGCCTGCCACCTTCCCCTCCAGGGGAAGGCTTTGGGGGATCGTCAGCTGAGAGAGAAACGCCCGGCTTCGGTTCTGTCAGAACACTCTGAATTCTTCATTCTTAATTTTGAATTCTACATTCCGCATTCCGCTTTCTTCTCTGCGCCGCAGAAGAAACGTTCTGTCTCCCCTCAATAATACAGCCCGGTATCGGCGCCATAGGGCATGACGGCCACAATTTCATCCTCGATATAGACGATGGTGTACAGCGTGCTGCCATACAGCTGGTAATAGGCCATGAATTCCTGCACGGTGTTCACCCGGATGGGGTTCTGGGGGGTGCCGTAATACAGCAGGCAGTTGGGGGACATTACATAATCATAGGTATCCGCCGTTTTATTGTTGAAGGTGGAGCGGCTGCCGGTGGAATAATCATCGCTGAGGTAGGTGATGGTGCCAAGGTCCGCCGCGATGCGCCAGGCGTTGTTCTTGAGATAAATCTTATTGATATAGCCGGCAGAAATGCGGGTGCGCTTTTCGCTGGGCCGCCGCTGGAGATAGATGGTGTAGGTATTGGAGGCGGTGCCGCTCTGCACCCGGATGGTCACTTCCTGGGGCTTATCGGTCATGGTGATGCCGCTATAGATCTGGCCGCTTTTGATCACCTTGCCGTTGACGGTGATGATGGCATTGGGGTCATAGGAAGTGGGGGTGAAAGTGGGCCGGGATACCCAATCCGCCACGGTCAGAAGGTAGGTATTCTGGTAGGGGCTGAAAGCCGCAGGCAGCATGATGCCGGTATTGGGGCAATTATGCTTCAGGGCAGAAAGCAGGGCATTGCCGGTGTAAGAGGGATAGCTGGGGGCCTGGGTGGCCTGGGGCCGGGCGGTGGGATACACCGGGGGCAGGGTGGGATACACAGGCAGGGGCGTGGCCGTGATGGCAGGCAGCGTTTCCCCGGCCTGGTTGGTCAGGTGATTCGTGCGCACAAAGCCCCGCATGGGCTGGCTGCCGCCCTGGTATTCCACATACACCCAATCGTTCAACCGGGCCAGGGCCGTCACCTGGGCGCCGGTAGGCAGGGTGGTAACGGTGGCGCACTTCACAATGGGGTCATCCGTCAGGGGGGCAGGATCCCTGGTAAACATCACTTCGTTGCTGAAAGAAAGGCTGTAATTGATGTTGCCTTCCAGGCCGTTTGTGTAGTTCAGGGCATCCCGGGAAACATAACCGATGCGGTAATTCCCGTTGGACAGGCCATAGCCCATCAGCACCCAGTTGCCCGTCACGCCGTATACACGGGCCACGCCGCCGCTGCCATAGAGGGCCTTGCCGCTATTGGCCCGGTAATAATTTTCGCCGGGGCCGGAATACACGGGGAAGTTCTTCGTAAAACGAGTAGTGGCATAATCCCCCATATTCACCAGGGCCTGGGCCGGGATGGCCATGGACAGGATCAATGCAAAGGCCAACATGGAAATGAAAAATTTCTTCATGGTTCTCTCTTCCTTTCGGTGTTCTACTTATTAGACGATGAAACCATCCATTTTATTGCATGTTTTGGAAAATTTTTTCTCAAATGGATAATTGCTCCAGTTTTTCCTGCTGTTCCTGCATGGAAAGGGCGTCCATGATTTCATCCAATTCCCCGTCCATGATGCTGTCGATTTTATAGAGGGTCAGGTTCACCCGATGGTCCGTCACCCGGCCCTGGGGAAAATTATAGGTGCGGATGCGCTCATTGCGCTCCCCGGTGCCCACCTGGCTTTTGCGGTTCTGGGCATAGGCCGCATCCTGCTGGGAACGGTACAGTTCATACAGCCGGCTGCGCAGCACCTTCATGGCCTTTTCCTTATTTTTCAGCTGGCTTTTTTCATCCTGGCAGGTAACCACCAGGCCGCTGGGCATGTGGATGATGCGCACGGCGGAGTCCGTCCGGTTGATGTACTGGCCGCCGTGGCCGGAGGCACGATAGGTATCGATGCGGATATCCTCCTGCCGGATTTCCACTTCCACATCCTCCGCTTCCGGCAGCACCGCCACCGTGGCGGTGGAGGTGTGGATGCGGCCCCCGGCCTCCGTTACCGGCACACGCTGGATGCGGTGCACACCGCTTTCAAATTTCATCCGGCTGAAGGCCCCCACGCCGTTTAACGTGAACACCGCTTCTTTCACGCCGCCCAGTTCCGTATCGGCAATATCCACGGCTTCAAAGCGATAGCCCTTCCGCTCGGCATAGCGCTGATACATCCGCAGCAGCAGCGCCGCAAACAGCGCCGCTTCTTCCCCGCCGGCGCCGGGGCGGATTTCCACCACCACGCTGCGGTCATCATTAGGGTCATGGGGAATGAGGAACAGTTTCAGCTTTTCCCTTTCTTCCTCCAGCAGGGGCAAAAGTTCCTTCAGTTCCTGCTCCGCCATTTCTTTCAAATCCGGGTCGGACAGCATTTCCTTGGCCTGCTCCGCCTCCGAAAGGCGGCCCTTGTATTGCCGAAAGGCCGTCACCGCCGGCTCCAGCCGGGCAATTTCCTTCAGGATGTTCTGCCACCTTGGCACATCGGCAATGATTTCCGGCTGGGCAGAGGCCTCCTGCATTTCCTCGTACATGCCCTCCATGGCTTCAAAACGGGCTTCAATCACCGGCCTCCTCCCCCTTTCTTCCGGGCGCACAGGCCCCGTTCATGGCCGTCCATATCGTGAATGAGGGTGATTTCCTCAAAATTTTCCTGCAAAAGGGCGGAAACTGCCGCCGCCTGGTCATCACCGCATTCCAATACCACAACGCCCTTTTCTTCCAGATGAAGGGGTGCTTCTTTAGCGATCCGGCGGTAAAAATCCAGCCCATCCTCCCCGGCAAACAGGGCCAGGGCCGGTTCCTTTTCCACTTCCGCCTGCAGCGTTCCCTGCAAGCCCGTGGGGATATAGGGCGGATTGGAAACGATCACGTGGAAAGTTTCCCCCTGCACCGGGGCGAATAAATCCCCCTGCAAAATCCGCACGTCCGCCTGCAAGCGCCGGGCATTTTCCCGGGCCAGGCTGAGGGCCGCTTCGCTTATATCGCACAAGGTCACCTGGCAGGAAAGCCGCAGCTTTTTGATAGAAAGGCCAATGGCCCCGGTGCCGGTGCACACATCCAACACCTGCATATTGCCCCGGATATGGGAAACGGCCGCTTCACACACGCTTTCGGTATCGTTCCTGGGAATCAGGGCCCTTGGATCCGCCCGGAAGGAAAAGCCCATAAAGCTTTGCTCTTCCAGAATGTACTGCAAAGGTTCCCGTTTGGCCCGGCGCTGCAAAAAGGCCTGATAGGCGGCATACTCTTCTTCCGCCAGCAGCCGCTGCTTTTCCAATAATAAAGGAAGCCGGGGCATTTTCAGCACCCCGGCCAGCAGATATTCCGCATCCAGGCGTGCATCGGGCACCTGATGAAGGAGAAGCTGCTGCTCCCCCTCCTTCAATGCCTGAAATACGGTGATATTCACGCCAGTTCTTCCTCTTGTTTTGTTTTTTCTTCGATTTCCTTGCCGTAAATCAGCCGGTCAATATCCGCCT
>JAZUQI010000111.1:0-3678 GCA_045605625.1 Clostridia bacterium | reverse complement strand
AGCTATAACCCCCAGGAAATCAGCGCCATGGTGCTGCAGAAGCTGAAGGCGGATGCGGAAGCTTACCTGGGCGAAACCGTGACCCAGGCCGTCATCACCGTGCCTGCTTACTTCTCTGACTCTCAGCGTCAGGCCACCAAGAACGCCGGCCGCATTGCCGGTCTGGAAGTGCTGCGTATCATCAACGAACCCACCGCTGCTTCCCTGGCCTATGGCCTGGATAAGGAAAACGCCCACAAGATTCTGGTGTATGACCTGGGCGGCGGCACCTTCGACGTTTCCATTCTGGAAATCGGCGACGGCGTGTTTGAAGTGCTGGCCACCAACGGCGATACCA
This sequence comes from Clostridia bacterium, assembly GCA_045605625.1. Lineage (GTDB taxonomy): Bacteria > Bacillota > Clostridia > Christensenellales > Aristaeellaceae > RUG563. Next base: position 3,341 of record JAZUQI010000111.1, on the reverse strand, counting down.
AGCTTGGCGGCGACGATTTTGACAACCGCATCATCGATTACATTGCCGATACCTTCCAGAAGGAAAACGGCATTGACCTGAAGAAGGACCGTATGGCTTTCCAGCGCCTGAAGGAAGCTGCCGAAAAGGCCAAGATTGAACTGTCCGGTGCCATGACCACCAACATCAACCTGCCCTTCATCACCGCCGATGCCACCGGCCCCAAGCACCTGGACCTGACCCTCACCCGGGCCAAGTTCAACGAACTCACCGCCGACCTGGTGGAAAAAACCATCATCCCCATGAACAACGCCCTGAAGGATGCCGGCCTCACCGCTGCGCAGCTGGATAAGGTGATTCTGGTGGGCGGCTCCATCCGCATTCCTGCGGTGCAGGATGCCGTGAAGAAGGTAACCGGCAAGGAACCCTTCAAGGGCATCAACCCCGATGAATGCGTGGCCATCGGCGCTGCCATTCAGGCAGGTGTGCTGGGCGGCGAAGTGAAGGATGTGCTGCTGCTGGACGTGACCCCCTTGTCTCTGGGCCTGGAAACCGAAGGCCATATCTTCACCAAGCTCATTGAACGCAACACCACCATCCCCACCCAGAAGAGCCAGGTGTTCTCCACCGCCGCTGACGGCCAGACCACCGTGGAAATCCACGTTTTGCAGGGTGAACGCCCCATGGCTTACGATAACAAGACCCTGGGCCGCTTCCAGCTCACCGGCATTCCTGCCGCTCCCCGCGGTGTGCCCCAGATTGAAGTAACCTTCAATATTGACCGTAACGGCATCGTGAACGTTTCCGCCAAGGATCTTGGCACCGGTAACGAACAGAAGGTGACCATCACCGCTTCCACCAACATGACCGAAGAAGAAATTCAGGCTCGTGTGAAGGAAGCCGAACAGTTCGCCGAAGCGGATAAGCAGAAGAAGGAAGAAATTGAAACCTTCAACCATGCCGATTCCCTGATCTATGAAATGGAAAAGCAGCTGAAGGACAACGGCGATAAGCTGTCCGACGAAGATAAGAACACCGTGCAGACGGAAATCGACGCCTTCAAGAAGGTTCGGGAAGGCAACAACGCCGCTGAAATCAAGACGGCCATGGATGCCCTCACCCAGAAGGTGTATGCCATCTTCGGCAAGCTCTATCAGCAGCAGAACCCGGAAGGTGCCCCCGATATGGGCGGCCAGGCCGGCACCCAGAACGCTGATGGCTCCTACAACGCCGACGGCAGTGTGCAGTAAAATGTGATTTTTCTGGGGAAAACCATTCTTTGAACGCCAAGGAACGGTTTTCCCCAGACCCCTTTCCAAGAAAGCCGGAAAAGAAGAAACAATTTGGTGCTTTTCTCCGTTTATTCATCGGGAGGGATGAAAAATGAAGAAATTATCTGTAATGCTGGCTGCAATGCTGGTGCTTTCCATGCTTGTGTGTTCTGCAGCTTTTGCGGCAACCACTCTGATGCCCATGCCGACGGGTATTGACCCGGCACATCTGGAAAAGGCATCGTGCTATGCCCGCATCCTCGGTTACAATGAATTGGAAAATACTTTGACCGTGGAATTGATCGCCATGGAATACTTTGACCGGCAGGCACTGGCGAACCTTCAGGTGGGCGACAGCATCCATAGCGGCGGTGAAGAGGTTCTGATCGAAGAAATCACCCCTACGGATTGGTGCGACACGCTGGTTTTCAACGATGGCAATCTGTTCTTCTTTGGCGATCGTGACGGCTATTACAGAATGAGCACGGAGGATGAGTATTTCTGGAACAGTGTTACCGTCATAGAATGTCCGGTGACGGAAGATTTACTGCTCCTGGATTATGTTGATGATAACAGCGGGGAGGAGTTTGCGCTTCCCCGTGTGCTTACCGCCGGTGAACTGACGGAAAGAATGCTGGCGGAACAGGCGTCGGATGAATATCACATTGGCTTTGCCATCGAAAATGTGTATGTGGTGTTTGACGGCGAAGGTCAGCTGGCAACCATCCACCGGTATTACGTTACGTGGCAATAATACAAAACCTCAAAAAATGTGAGTGGAAGAGATAATGGCAACAAAACGTGATTATTACGAAGTGCTGGGCGTGCAGAAAAACGCCAGCGCTGATGAGATTAAAAAGGCCTACCGCAAGCTGGCTAAGGAATGCCACCCGGATTTGCATCCCAATGATAAAAATGCGGAAGAGCGCTTTAAGGAGCTGAATGAAGCCAACGAAGTGCTGTCTGACCCGGATAAAAGGGCACGGTACGATCAGTTCGGCCATGACGGCCCCAATATGGGCGGCTTTGGCGGCGGTGCCGGCGGCTTTGGTGGGTTTGACTTTGGCGGCATGGGCGGCATGGGCGATATTTTTGACCAGCTGTTCGGCGGCATGGGCGGCGGCGCTCAGCGGCGCAACGGCCCCCAGCAGGGCAACGATTTGCGCTACGACCTGCGCATTTCCTTTGAGGAAGCGGTGTTCGGCTGCGAAAAATCCTTCGAGTTTACAAGAAACGAAAATTGCGATCAGTGCCACGGCTCCGGCGCCAAGCCCGGCACCCAGCCCCAGACCTGCCCGGTGTGTAAGGGCAGCGGCCAGGAGAGGGTATCCGGCGGCTTTATGGTGACGGTGCGGCCTTGTTCCAATTGCGGCGGCACGGGCAAAATCATTCAGGAAAAGTGCCCCGGCTGCGGCGGCGTGGGAAGGGTGCGCCGCCGGCGTACCGCCACGGTGAAAGTGCCGGCCGGTATCGATAACGGGCAGACCATCGTGATGAACGGCCAGGGGGAACCCGGGCGCAACGGCGGCCCCAATGGGGATTTGTACATTCAGGTTTCGGTGCGGCCCCATAAGCTGTTTAAGCGGGATGGGCTGAACCTGCATCTGGATTTGCCCATTTCCTTCACCCAGGCGGCCCTGGGGGCGGATATTGACGTGCCCACCATCGATGGCAAAACCACCCCCTTCCATATTCCCGAAGGCACCCAGAACGATACGGAATTCCGCATCAAAAACCAGGGGGTGCAGCAGCTGCGCAGCAGCTACCGGGGGGATCTGGTATTGCACATCCGGGTGGAAGTGCCCCGGAAACTGAACGAAAAGCAGAAGGATTTGCTGCGTGAATTCGAAAAGGAAACCACCGGCCGGGAATACGAAAAGCAGAAAAGCTTTCTGGATAAAATGAAGGATATCTTCAATGCATAATGCATAAGGCCCTGTGAAAACGGGGCTTTCTGGGTGTCAAAAAAGTATTTTTGACACCCAGCGATTGAAAATCAGCTAAAGCTGTTTTTCAATCGTGGCATCACATTTACTGTAAAAATGGGTTTGCAGCATCTTCACAGAAGCTGCAAACCCTATTTTTACGGCC
>JAZUQI010000110.1:0-18369 GCA_045605625.1 Clostridia bacterium | reverse complement strand
CAGGCGGTTGGGGTTTACGTCCAGAAGCGTCACCTGGGCATCGATGCCCACGGCGGCCTTGGCGGCATAGGTACCGGCGATACCGCCGCCGATGATGACGATTTTGCCCCTTTCCACCCCGGGCACGCCGCCAAGCAGAATACCCCGGCCGCCGTAGCTGCTTTCGATATACTTGGCCCCTTCCTGAATGGAAAGGCGGCCGGCAATCTGGCTCATGGGCCGCAGGCAGGGCAGGTTGCCCTGTTCATCGGTGATGGTTTCAAAGGCCACGGCCTTTACCTGCTTTTCCATCAGTTTTTCCGCCAGTTCCTTGCAGGCGGCCAGGTGCAGGTAGGTGTAGAGGATCTGGCCGGGGCGCAGCATATCCCATTCGCACTTTTCCGGTTCCTTCACCTTTACGATCATATCTGCAATATCAAATACTTCCTTGGGGGTGGAAAGAATGGTTGCCCCGGCGGCTACATATTCTTCATCGGCAAAGCCGGCGCCCATCCCGGCCCCGGTTTCCACATACACGGTGTGGCCCTGGGAAACATAGGTCATCACATTATCCGGGGTGAGGCCCACACGGTATTCATGGTTTTTCAGTTCTTTGGTGGTTCCGATAATCATTTCAAATCACTCCTTGCAGGAAATAAAAACCATTTCAAAAAAATATGGTTTATTATAGCAAAATCCCATCCGCCGTGCAATAAAGGCATACAGGCAATACAAGAAAAAAACAGGCGGCCAGGGGAGAAAAAGCCATCTCAGGCGGAATGTTAGTGCATCTTGCTTTTGATGAAGGCGGCGCTTTGAACGGCGGAAACGCCTTTCGTATTTTCCTTTTGAAAAAGGATACACATGCTTTTCCAAAAGAGTTGCAGGGTTTGCAAAAGCAGTTTCACATCCAGGGAAATGGACTGGGCGGAAATGTACATCAGATCCATTTGCAGCTTTTCCTGGGGCGGAGAATTGTAATGCCCATGCACCTGAGCATAGCCGGTGAGCCCGGCCTTAACTTGCAGCCGGGCATGAAACTGGGGAAGTATCCGGCCATATTGCAGGGCAAATTCCGGGCGCTCCGGCCGTGGCCCCACCAGGGACATATCGCCCTTGAGCACGTTCAAAAGCTGGGGCAGTTCATCCAGGTGAGTGGCACGAAGAAACTTGCCGACGGGGGTGATGCGGCGGTCGTTTTCCGTGGCCAGCCGGGGAATGCCATCCTGCTCGGCATCGGGGCGCATGGAACGGAATTTGAGTATCTGAAAAATTTTGCCGCCTTTGGTCAGCCGGTTTTGCCGATAGAAAACCGGGCCGCCATCCTGCCAGTAAATGATGAGGGCAAGGACGGCAAGGAGGGGAAGCAGGATGGCCAGCAAAAGGGCGGAAACGGCAATATCCATCCCACGCTTTAACAGGGCATTGCAAAGAAGCAGATCCCGGGAGGGAAGGGATGCACGGTTGAATGCAGATTTTTTCATAGGTATTCTCCTTACAATAAATCATTTGTAAAATGCATCGTGACAGCATAAGAGCAAAGCGGGTTTTATGAAGTGGACGATGCGTGGGTTAAATCGATCCAGCTGCCCAGCCGCACGTCATCCGCCGGGTTATCAAACGGGTCAAAGCCGGAGGCATCGAAAAAGGTCATTTCCCCGAAGAAAAGCCGGTTTTCGATGATGTACCAATCCACCCGCACATGGGGAATGCCCTGTGCCAAAATGCCCGATAGATGCAGCATTTCTTCCAGAAGCGCCGGTTTTGCTTCCGGCTTTCCCTGCATGGGTTCGCCTCTTTGGGAAATGGGCTGATGCACCCAAGCTGTGTCGTAATAATCCTGGGTGTAATTTTTCGAAAAACGGTTCCTATGCACCTGAATCAGCCGGGGCTTTCCATGAAAACACAGCACTTTATAATCCACAAGCGTTTCCTTTTCGCCGTCCTTCATGTATGTTTCCCCAAGGATGCGGCGTTTCACGTGCTTGTACGGCCATTCCCGGCCCACCAGGTAATAGTTCTGCTGCAACCCAAGGGCCAATGCCTGCCGGGCCTTTTCAATATCCAATGCCCCTTTGTTTTGGCAAATCACCATGCCCCTTCCGGAATTGTGATTGCATTTGAGCACAAACGCTTCCGGAAGCCGATCAAAATCAATGGCATCGGCGCTTTCCCATACCCCCAGCAGGGGAATGAGGTACTTTTCCCCAATTTTCTGCGCCACGAACTGCCGCACCTTATATTTATCCACATAGTCCGTGAATTCCGGGCGGCGGCAATGGAGCTTCAGCCATTGCAGTTTTTCGTTAAAGGTTTGCGGCTGTTTCAGGTTCAGCCGCTTTTCAAAGGTAATCCGGTACCGGATGCGCAGGTACAGGCCATCCGGCAGTTTATCAAAGAAATGCCTGCGATCCAGCCCCTCAAAAATCCGTGCCAATGGTTTCATTTGCATCACCGCTTTCTTTTGAATGTTTGCATCAGTTTTTGCCAAACCAGCACCATATCGTTCCGGTAGAAAAACAGATGGGTTATCACCGTCCACACGCTTACCGCAAGGGTTGTGCAAACGGCCTGTATGATCCAGCCCGTTATGCTTACAGGGCCGGAGGGGAGGAAGCGCATCCCGGCCCAAACGGCCAGCAAAATGGTTCCCAGGGAAAGGGCCACACGGCCGGCAAAAATGCGCTGCTTTCGGTGAATGATTGTCTTTTGCAGATAGATGGCGTATTGCGTGGCCCGGAAAACTGTTGCCGCCACTGTACCTAAGGCAACGCCAACCAATCCCCAGCAGCTTACCGCTATAACGGAAAGGCCGATGTTCAGCCCGGCCTCCACCCAGGCCCCTTTCCGCAGCGGACGGAAATGCCCGGCTGCATCCACGATGGTTTTATAGGGAATGCGGTAGCAGCTGAAGGCACCGGCTATAATCATCAGTGCCGCAAATGCAGGCCGCACATAATTGGCATCGGATACGTTTTTCGTATACAGCATCACAAAGGGCACAATCATCACCGCCGCCACCGAATACAGAATGGTGGTTGTGAGGAAAACCACCGTTTCGTAGATGCGCAGGTTTTGCCGGGCGCTTTCCATTTCCTTTCGTGCCAGCATATCCCCAAAGGCCGCTTCAAAGGGGTTGATGAACGCCACCACCACCTGGCGCAAATTCACCAGCACAAAATTATGCACCGTGTATACGGAAACTTCCCGTATGGTGGAAAGAATGGTTAACACCATCATGTCCGTATTGTTGTGGATAAAGAAGGCAACATCCTGGGCAAAGGCATCCCATCGCTGGCGAATCAGCCCATATTCCGGCGGCACATCCTTCCGCAGATCGTAATGCCTTTTCACATACAGCCACAGCCAGATCGGGTTCAGGGAAAACACAAGGGCGCTGCCAATCTTCACCATGTGAATGCCTCCGCCCAGATGGATGAGAAGCGCTGCAAGGAAGGTGTTCAATATGTTTGTGATCATCTGGATGCCGTACACAATATGAATTTTCTGATCCGCTTCCATCAGCATGCCGTAGGTGATGCCGAAATAGTATTGAAAAAAGGTGCTGATGCCAAGAATCAAAACCAGGGAGGCAGAAAACAGCCAGCTGAATTCCCCTTGCACCAGGAAGGGATACACGCAGGCAAATACCGCCAATGCGGCCAGAAAAAGAAAGGCAATCCTGCGGATGAACCCTTGGACTGCATGAACCACCGCACTCACTTTTTCCGTATTCTTTTCAGCCAGGGGCTTATAGAGCGCCGCTTTCGTAACAGCGCTGATGCCTGCCTTCAATAAAGAAACGCAGGACAAAAACTGCACAATGGAGGCCGTCAGCCCATTGTATGCGGAACCAAACCGTTCCAAAATCAGCCGTGGCAGAATCAGGCCGCAAATCAGTGTGACCATTTCATAGGCCATGGATACGGCGGTTCCTTTGATTGCTTGCTTTCCTCTCATGGTGTTCCTCCTGGTTTTTCTTTTGATGGATGGATGTTTTTTCTGCCTTGCGCTGCTGCTTCTTTTTTGTGCACCCTGGAATAGGCCAGATAACTGCACAGCAAAATATGCTGTATCATATCCGTAGTGGCCACCATGGCATAGTGGCTGATGAAGTACATCACTACGAAAATGAACAGCGTTGTAAGCAAGGCGTCTTTCTGTATTCGTTTGAAATAATCGATGATGATATACACAAAAATCCAGTAATAGGAAATCAGCCCCAGGATGCCCAAATCCGCCGCCATTTCCGCAAAATGGTTGTGGGCATAGGTGATGCGGATGGGGTTATAAAACCGGAAATTATCCATGCCGCAGCCAAAGAGGGGATGATCGTAAAAAACCTGCACCGCTGCCTCCAGCATTTTCTTGCGGTGGATGGTGCTGGAATCCGCCGTGGGTTTTCCGGCAAGGCCGTCCAGCATGCCCTGCATCCGCCAGCCGATCCAGTCATACAGGGTGGGAATTTCCATCACGGCCAGGTAACTGAGGCCTACAATGAGGATGATCCATACGATATTTCTGCCAAGTTTCTTTGGGTTTTGAAGCAGAAGATGGGCGCACACGCCAAAAAGAAGCATCAGCAGGGCTTTCCTGGATGCCGTAATCAAATCCATATAGGCAAAGGCTGCTATACACAAAAGCAGCAGAATTTTCCGGAATGTGCTTTTTTGCCCACGCAAAAAATGCATGGACAGCAAAATGCCCACCGTTGCCATGATGCCCACATCGTTTGTGTTCCACCGGCCGGTGTATGCCCTGCCCACACGGGTAAGCAAAAAACTTTCAAGATCTACAAAGAGGTAAATATAGATGACAATACAAAATAAAGACGCCAGCAGCAGGGAAAGCACCGATTCCACCGCATCCTTGCTTTTCAGCGGCTTGCCAATCAGGTACATGGAAAGGAACATGACGGCAAAGGTTTTGACGGAATCCATTGCAGCATCCGGGCTGTAGGCATAGCTTGCCGATAGGGCGGCCACCGCCGTAAAGCCCAGCCACCAGGCATCAAAGCGGCTGATTTTAACCGCCATTTTTCCTTTTCGATGGAACAAATACCCGGCCCCCAGCAGGCCGATGCTGCCCCACCACAAAAGGCCGTTTGCTTTCCAATCCGCATGGAAGGTGACGCAGAAAAACAGCAGCATGCACAGGCGAAACACCGCCTTCCCCGTCACCTTTCCCGCTCGCATTCCGTGCTCACTCCTGCTGAATAAATGCTAACCACTCATTGGCAATTCTTTGGCTGTCCGCCTTTTCCCGAAGTTCCATGGAATTTTTTCCCAAAATGGCGGCCATTTTCCTGTCTGTTATCATTTTCTCCATGGCCGCAGCCAGGGCGTTTACATCGCCGCGGGGCACAAGCAGCCCATTTTGGCCATGCCGGATCAATTCCCGGGCGCCGCCCGGCGTGCAATCCGTGGCAAGGCAGGGCAGCCCCAGGGCCATGGCCTCCATCAGCGCATTGGGCAGCCCTTCGTAATCGGATGACAAAACAAAAAGGGCGGCATCCCGGATGGCGTCTTGCACATTTTTTCTTGTTCCGGCCAAGAGAACACAGCCATCCAATCCGGCTTGCCGAATTTGCTGTTCCAGGGCCTTTTGCAAGCTGCCTGTTCCATAAATCACCAGGCGATATTCCGGATACCGCTTTGCCAATTTGGCAAAGGCTGCAATCAATAATTTCTGGTTCTTTTGCGGTTCCAGCCGGCCCACGGAAACAATTTCCTTCCGTTCCTTCCCAAAATCATGCACGGGAAAGGCGGAGGCATCCAAGGGGTTTAGAATCACTTGGCTTTTCTTTTGCACAAAGCCGCTGTAGCATTTCCTGGCCCCTTGGGTTTGAAAAACCACTTTATCTGCACAAAGTTCCGTTATTTTTCGGTATACCCGGTCCATAAAGCGGCGGTTTGTTCTGCCGGGGTCGTTTCTTTCCGAATAAAGAAGGGGGATGTTCAGCCCCCGGACGGCCAAGGCCGTCAATGCACACAAATCGTTATAAAAGGAAATGACAACGTCCGGCTTCCACGCCATGCACCATTTGCGAATGGCCCGGATAAGGGCCAGCTGTTTGATTTTCGCCCCTTGCACTTCCTTTTTACAGCTGACCACAAGAGCGTTTTCCGGCAAGGGATACATAGCTTCCGCTTCCGTTTTCGTGACCAGAATGCACGTTTCCACACCGGATACCGCCCATTCCCTGGCCAGAATGGCACACACCCTCTCCGCACCGCCAAAGGCCATGCCCGGCGCCACAAACAGGCATTTCATATTCGCATCATCCTCACTCAAAATGCTTATTGCCGGCGATAAATTCTTTCGTATTTTGCGGCCATCTCTTGGGCCGAAAACAGCAATGAACGTTCCCGGGCCGCCCGGCCCAGTTTTTCCCGTAGCGCCGGGTTTTGGTACAGGCTTTCCAGCGCCTGCAATAAATCCGCTTCCCGGGGTTCAATAAGCAGGGCGCTTTCCCCATCTTTTACCATATCCGGTATGCCGCCGGTGTTGCTGGCAATGATGGGCAGGGCGGCCCCCATGGCTTCCATCAGCGCCAGGGGCATACCCTCAAATTGGGAAGGCAAAATGAACACGTCCGCTTCCTCAAGGAAGGGAAACACATTTTCCTGCAATCCCAGAAATTCCACCGCATCCTTTAGCCCCAGCTGCGCCGCGAGTTCGGCCATCCGGCCACGAAGCGCCCCGTCGCCAATCAGCTGCAGGCAAGTTTCCGGGTGTTTCCGGTTGAATTTGGCAAAGGCATGGAGGATCATCTCATGGTTTTTCACTTCCATAAACCGGCCGATGTGGAGAAGGGTGAATTTCCCGGAAAGGGCATAGTGCGCCTTGCTTTTGCACCTCTCCAATGGCACCCCGTTGAACACCCAGGGCACATCCTTTTCCTTCAGGCCATACACATCGCATACCGTCTTTTGGATCTGGGGGCTTAAGGCAACCGGCGTAACGTGACCATAATGAAAAAGGATCCGGTTGATCCTCTGTCCAATCTTTTTCTGTTCTTTTTGCGCCACGCTGTGCACTGTGTGAATGCGCCGGTTCACTTTGCATAGCACCGCAACCGGCAGGGCATACCGGGCGGCGTAAATGTGGGTATGCACCGCATCGGGCTTTTCTTTCCGGAACAGGCGAAACAGCTTCCAATAGATAGAAAGATCCATCCCCGGCCGCTTGTTCAGAAAATGGATGGGGATGCCGGCAGCCCGAAGCCGCTGGGTAAGGGGCGTTTCTTCCGTATACAGGCTTACGGCCTGCACTTCATGCTTTCGCTCTGCCAGGGAAATGCACAAGGTTTCGCACATGGTTTCCGCTCCGGCCACCTGAAACACCGGAAGCACCTGCATGATTTTCATATCCATCACACCTTATGGGTTATATAGGCCGTGGTGGCCTGTTCCTTGCGGATGATCTGCCCAGGGTTTCCGATCACAAGGGAATGATCGGGCACGTCAAAATTCACAAAGGCGTTGGGGGCAATCAGCACATCGCTGCCGATATGAACCCGGCCGCACACCACCGCATTGGTGCCCACCCATACTTCATCGCCAAGAACCGGGGCCCCTTTCCGGCTGCCCCGGTTTTCTGCGCCAATGGTGCACCCTTTGTTCAGGTTGCAGTTCTTTCCAAGCATTGCTTCGGGATGCACGTTGATGTTATGGGCATGGCCCAGATACAGGCCTTCGCCGATTTGGCTTGATAAAATCTCCAGGCCGTATTTCCGGCTTGCCCGCAGGGAAAAGAAGGCGGTCAGCCCATTTTTCCGGCAGCGTATCAGCCGCAGATACCTTAAATCATATCGGATCAACAGATCCAGCCACCCACGAATCGACCATTTTCGTCCGGTCATGCGGAAATAATCCTGTTGAAAAACTTTGTTCATGTGCAGTTTCCTCTTTTGTTCATCCTATATTCAGTTGCCGCCAGATTTGGGCAATCACCGCATCCTCACGGTATTCCCCGGCTTTTTCAAGGCAGGCCGGCTTCATTTTCATCGTGTTTTGCCCATGCTCCACGGCAAAAAGCACCATATCATACAATTTCTCCGGCTGGTCAAAGGGATAGATATAGCCCGTCACCCCATGTTCCAGCATTTCATCGCAGTATTGCCATTGCCGGGCAATCACCGGCACCCCGGCGGACAGGGCATCGATGATGGTTCCCGGCATACCTTCATGCCGCCAATGAGTGGGGAAAAGCAGCATATAATAATCCCGAAGCACCTGCACGCTGTTCCCGGATGGAACCACGCCGCCATAGGTGCACCAGCTGCCGGCTTTTTGGAGGCATGTTTCAAACCGTAGCCGGTTATCTTCATCCACCGGCCCGTATATATCCAGGAGGGCGGTCCCTTCGCCCTGGGTTTCGTTGATTTGCCCGATGGCCCGGATGGCATCCTCCACCCCTTTTTCCGGCATCACCCGGCTGAACATACAAAACCGGAAAGGCTTTGCATAGGAGGCAGGAAGATCCTTCTGCTGCAATTTTTCCAGCCTTTTGAAATTGGGAAGGTAAAGGGCGTTTTCGACGCCCAGCGTTTTAAGTTTCTCCGCCAGGGCCCTGCTTTCCATCCAGTTGCCCCGAAAGGCAGATACATATTTTTTCCACCGGGGGTTTGCCTTGATTTCCCTTTCCAGCCTGCCGCCGATGGCGTCGTGGTAGATATCTTTTTTCAGGCCCTTCGCCATTCCGTACAGCACCGGGAAGAAGATTTTCCTTCCTTTATCGGATAAAAGAACGATGTACTTCCGGTTCCGGAAGAGGGATCGCATCAGCGAAAAGAGAAAGCGAAGGGGATTTCGTTTGATGTAATAGGTATCGATTTGGTCGATTTTCACATTATCCGGCTTGGTTCGGAGCAGGGCATCATAAAGCGAATGCGTTTTGATGGTTTGGCCATCCGAAAAAACTGCTTTTCCGCCAAAATGCCCGATGATGGCTATCCGCATGGTTTCGTCCCCTTAAATGCGCAAATTTTTTCCCATCTCAAACAAAAATGCTTCCGAAAAATACGGAAACACGCAAGTAGCCGGGGTAAACGTAAGTTCGCCAAACCATACCCGGCCGTTTTGTTCATATAAATCAACCCGCACAAAATCAAAATCCGCCGATAAGGCCCCGGCAATTTCTTTCATGGCCTCAAAACATGCAGGTTTCTTCACCTTGCCGCTGCCCGGCGTTTCTCCGCCATCCGGCAAAAGAACGGGAAGGGCCCTCCATTGCATATCGAATAAATCCAGCGTGGCTTTTGTTCGCTTTCTCTCTTCCGTTTTCCGCTCCGATACGGCCAGCACAAAATGGGGAACGCCGTTCATGCAATGGAATTTGTAATCAATCAGCCCTTCGCCCATATAGGCTTCGGCATAAATCCGATGGGGGATTTTGGCGTAATGGGGTTCCAGGGAATAGCGCCCATAGGTGGTATTCAGCCAGCTATGCATTTCTTTTTTGCACATTTCCCTGTCCAGCAGGGCTTTATCCGGCACGATGCGGTTCATTTTGCAGCCGTGGGTGGCTTTCAGCACGAAGCTGGAAGGAAGCTTTGAAAAATCGATCTCTTCCACGCTTTCCCAGGGGCCGCCTGCCAGCGGAACCAGAATATGCCCATACCCCTTTTCTGTCACATACGCCCGGACGGCGTATTTATCCGTACACCGGGCGGCCAGGGGAGATTGCTTGTGCAATTCAAGAAAGGCCACTTTATCGGCAAGGCTTTGTGGATGCTTCAGGTTCAGCCGCCTGCCAAAACGGAAACGGGCATCGAACTTTTTGGCGGCATCCGGGCCGCACACTTTCCACAACCCCTGCAGAAAGCAGCCGTATAATTTTTTCACATTCATCCCATATTCCACGCTTCTTTCCGGCAAGAAGGAATGGCCTTACATGGCTTTTGTTTCTTCTTTTATTTTTCTTCGGTTCAGCCCAATGCCGGTGCCTTTCACAAAGGCCCAGCAAAGCAGATACCACACGCTTTGAACAAACCCCAGTTTTTCAATGGCATAATACAACTGCCAATGGTATTTTCCCTGGGCCCACTTTTTGCAGCTTACCGAATTATTCCGAATGCGGTAGGCCGCCAGTACTTCCTGCATGCCCAGGCAAAAAGGTGTATCTTTCAAAATCTTCAGCCACAAGGCAAAATCATTTCGTTTCCGGATGGGCGGCACTTCATATTCGCCAAGTTTCGCCCGGTCATACATCACGGTGGAATTGCCGATGGGATTGCTCAGCCGAAGCATCTTTCTGTAATCGGTTTTCTTTGGCGGAAAGCACAGGAAATGCAGCGTCTTTCCCTGTTCATCCATCTGTTCATAGGCCGTGCAGGAAAAAGGGCAGTGATGTTCTTCCATGAAACGGATCTGCCTTTCCAGTTTCTTTGGATGCCACACATCATCGCTGTCCAGAAAGGCAAGATATCGTCCTTTGGCCCGGCGCAGGGCTTCCGTGCGGGCAAAGGCAGGGCCTCCGTTTTCTTCCAGCTGATGAAAGTGTATATTTGGATATTGCTCAAGATAGGGCTGCAAAACCGCCATGGTGTGATCGGTGCTTTTGTCATCCACAATTACCAGTTCCCAATCGATTATCGTTTGCTTCAGAACAGATTCCACCGCTTCCCCGATATATTCAGCACAATTATAGGTAGGCATAATTACGCTCACCAAGGCCATTCTATTCATCCTTCCCGTATGTTTCGCCACAGGAAATTATAGTCTACAATGATATATCCGTCAATATAATTTTCCGGTACTATGCGTTTTATGGAAGGAATACGAGGGGGATGTTTTTTTAACAGGGTCATTTGGGTGGATACCGTTTGGCATTTCTTTTTGTATATGAAAACCCCATCTGTTATTCAGTATACGCTGCTTAATAACAAATGGGGCAGGGTTTATAGAATTATTTCAGGGAGAATGGATATTGCGGGGTTCAGCGTTCATACAACAGGCGGCCCCGGACGAAGGTTTTCAGCACCTTGCAATGGGGATCCATCACAACCACGTCCGCATCCTTCCCGGCGGTGAGGCTGCCCTTTTTCCGGGCCACGCCGATGGATTCGGCGGCGTTGAGGGAGGCCATGCGTGCGGCCTGATACATGGGAACGTTGCCGTACTTGCGCATATTGTACACGGCCTGGTTCATTTTCAGCACGCTGCCGGCAATGGTGCCGTCCGCCAGGCGGCTTTCGCCGTTTTTCACAAAGATGGGCAGGCCGCCTAAGGAATATTCGCCGTCCGGCAGGCCGCCGGCCCTGGTGCAATCTGTTACCAGCAAAAGCTTATTGCCCTTGGCCTTTACCAGCAGGGGATACAGGCCGGGGTGCACGGTGAAGGTATCGGCAATCACTTCGCAGAATACGTCGCTGGTGAGGGCGCCGCCCACCACGCCGGGATCCCGGTGGTGCATGGGGGTCATGGCGTTGAAGGTGTGGGTCACATGATCCACGCCCTGCTGGATGGCGTCCATGGTTTGGTCATAGTTGGCGTAAGTATGGCCGATGGAAAGCACGGTATCGGAATATAGCTTCATGTTGCGGATGAAAGCTTCGCCGCCGCCCATTTCCGGGGCGAAGGTGATCATTTTTACCACGTCAGAAAAGGGCAGGAATTTGTCCGCATCCGGGCGCAGGATGTATTCGCCGTTTAGGGCACCTTTGCGCAGGGGATTGATGAAGGGGCCTTCCGCATGGCAGCCCAGCACTTCGGCGCCCTTATAATCCGCCCGCTGGCTTTCTTTGGAAAGCTCACGCAGCTGCCAGAAAATGCGCTCCAGCGTATCCCATTCGATGGTGGTGGTGGTGGGCAGGAAAGCGGTAACGCCGTTTTCCAATAGTTCCTTTGCCATCAGGCGGATGCCGCTTTGGCTGGCATCGGAGGCATCGGCCCCCTTATAGCCATGAATATGCACGTCAATAAAGCCGGGGGAAACCAGTAAACCCTCTGCATCATATACTTCATCGGCCTGGCGGAGGGCGGATTGCTTATCCACAATGCCGATGATTTTTTCGTTAAATAACAGGGCTTTATCAAATACTTCTTCGTCGGGCAGCAGTATACGTCCATTGATGATGGCTTTCATGCCTTATTCACTCCTCAAGGGTCCATTCAATTATTGTTACATCCATTATAGCGGAAACGGCAGTTTTTTGCAAGTGTAAATCTTTCGGCCGGGAAGGGAATTGGGGCTTGCCTGTCCGGGAGGGGGTGTATTATAATAATAGAACGAATATGCAGGAAAGGGGAGGCGCTTATGCGGGTATGCGGTGTGATTGCGGAATATGATCCCTTCCATAAAGGGCATGAGCGCCACCTGAGGCTGGCCCGGGAGAGAACCGGGGCGGACTATATCCTGTGTGTGATGAGCGGTTTTTATACCCAGCGGGGCATGCCGGCCCTGCTGCCGCCGGATGTGCGGGCCCGGATGGCGCTTTTGTGCGGCGCCGATGCGGTGGTGCAGCTGCCTGCGGCCTTTTCCCTCCGGGAGGGGGATGGGTTTGCCGGGGCCGGTGTGGAGATATTGAACAGTCTCGGCTGCGTGGATTTTCTTTCCTTTGGCTGCGAAACGGCGGATGTGCCGCTTTTGCATGAAGCCGCCCGGGTGCTGGAGGAAAAAGACGCTGCCTTTGAAGAAGCAATCAGGGCACATCTGGAACAGGGGCTTTCTTATGCGGCGGCCCAAGGGAAAGCCCTGGAAGAGCGCATGGGGGAAAAGGCCCGGGAGCTGACCCAGCCCAATGCCGCCCTGGCCCTTGGGTATTTACGGGCGATGCTTCGGCTGCACAGCCGGATGGAACCTTGCGTGATTCACCGGGCGGATGATTACCATGCCGGGGAAGTGGCAGGCTATCCTTCCGCCACGGCGGTGCGCCGGGCCATTCTCCGGGGGGACTGGAAAAGTGTGGAAAAGGCGGTGCCGGAAAAGAATCTGCCTGTGCTTTTGGAAGCGGTTCGGGAAGGGCGGATATGCCCTCCAAGTAACGTGGATGCCGTGATGCGCTGCGCCCTTTTGATGCTGGGGGAAAGCGGCATCCGCAAGCTGCCCGGGGTGGATGAAGGGCTGGAAAGCCGGATTTTGCAGGCCGCCCGGGCCTATACAAAAAGAGAAGATATTTTGCAGGCCGTGAAAACCCGGCGCTACACCCTGGGGCGCATCAGCCGGGCCCTGTGCTGGGCCATGCTGGGGATGGAAAAGGAACATTTGCCGCAAAGCCCGGCCTGCGTGCAGGTGCTGGGTTTCAGGGAAAGCGTCCGGCCGCTTCTGAAAAGAATGCAGGAAGGCAATATTCAGCTGGTGATGCGCCCGGCAAAGGAACAGGCTCTCAACCAGGAATTGCATTATCAGGATCTCTGGCAGGTGCTGGCCGGGCGGGATGCGGGGGAACCCTACCGCCTGGGGCCGGTGATTATCCGGGACGGAAAGGAAGCATAAATTTTGCGTACATTGCATGTGCAGGAATTGACAGACGGCGTAAAGCAATTGTTTTTGCAGGCCAATTTTGATATAGGCCGGGACGTGGAAATGGCGGTGGAAAAGGCCATGGAAACGGAAAAAAGCGAAGTGGGCCGGGATGTGCTTGGCCAGATTCGGGAAAACTACCGCATTGCCCGGGAAGAAAAAGTGGCCATTTGCCAGGATACGGGCATGGCGGTTTTGTTTGTGGATGTGGGGCAGGAGGTGCATTTCACCGGGGGCGATTATGAACAGGCCATCCATGAAGGGGTGCGAATGGCTTACCGGGAGGGGTACCTTCGCAAATCCGTGGTGGCGGATCCCTTGTTTGAGAGGAAGAACACCGGGGATAATACCCCGGCGGTGATCCATACCCGCATTGTGCCCGGGGACAGGGTGCATCTTCTGGCCACGGCCAAGGGCTTTGGCAGCGAAAACATGAGTGCGGTGAAAATGCTGGTGGCTGCGGATGGGGAAGAGGGGGTTTTGAACTTCATTGTGGATACGGTGAAGAAGGCCGGCCCCAACCCCTGCCCCCCGGTGATTGTGGGGGTGGGCATCGGCGGCACCATGGAACAGGCGGCCCTGATGGCCAAGCGCATGACGGCCCGGCCCCTGGATACGTGGAATGCGGATGCACGCTACCGGGCCCTGGAAGAAGAGGCCCTTCGCCGCATCAATTGCCTGGGCATTGGCCCGGCAGGCATTGGCGGCACCACCACCGCCCTGAAAGTGAATATGGATTTTGCACCCACCCACATTGCCGGTATGCCGGTGGCCATCAATATGTGCTGCCATGCGGCACGGCATGGGGAAATGACGCTGTGAGGAGGATAAAATGGCAGAATATGCATTGCAATTGCCCCTGACGGTGGAGGATGTGAAAATGCTTCGGATAGGGGATCGGGTGCTGCTCACCGGGGAAATGCTCACCGGCCGGGATGCAGCCCATAAACGGCTGATTGCCCTTTTGGATGAAGGAAAGGAACTGCCTGTGGATGTGCAGGGGCAAACCATCTATTATGTTGGCCCGGCCCCGGCGTCTCCCGGCCATGCGGTGGGCTCTGCCGGGCCCACCACCAGCTACCGGATGGATGCCTATACCCCCAAGCTTTTGGCCAAGGGCCTGAGGGGCATGATTGGCAAGGGCATGCGAAATGAAGCAGTAAGAAAAGCCATGCAGCAATACGGCGCTGTGTATTTTGGGGTCGTGGGCGGCGCAGCGGCGCTGATTGCCAGGGCCATCCGGGAAAGCGAAGTATTGGCCTATGAAGATTTGGGTACGGAGGCCATTCACCGCTTCCGGGTGGAAAATTTTCCGGTGATCGTTTTGATGGATGCCCACGGCGGCAACCTGTATGAAGAAGGGCCCAAGGCCTTTGGGGATGAATAACTGTACATTTATCGTTTGTTATGATATAATGTAATTTGGTGAATCAGGCAGCAGGGAGGAATTTCCCTGAAAAAAGAACGAAAGTTGGTACATTGCATGAGCATGGGATGGAAAAAAAGGCTGGCGGCATTGCTGATGGCAATGCTGTTTTTGCTGCCCCTGTTTCCGGCCCGTGCCGATGAATATAACCCGGAACACCCGGAAGAACTGGCTGCCGGGCATCTGAATGCCACCTCCGCCATTTTGATTGAAGCGGAATCCGGCGAAGTGATTTTTGAGAAAAATGCGGATGCGCTTTCCCACCCGGCATCCACCACCAAGATCATGACGGTGTGGCTGGCCCTCACTATGGCGGACCCGGAAACAAAAGTGGTGGTCAGCGAAAATGCCACCAATGTGGCGGAGGATGAATCTTCTGCCAAGCTGGCCCCCGGGGAAGAAATGCGGCTGATTGACTTGATGTACGGCGCCATTTTGCTTTCCGGTAATGATGCCGCTACTGCCATTGCCGAAGGGGTGGCCGGAAGCGTGGATACCTTTACCTATTATATGAACCAGGCCGCCATGGCCCTTGGCTGCACCAACACCCATTTTGTGAATGCCAACGGCCTGACGGATGCCAATCACCTTTCCACCGCCCGGGATCTGGCCAAAATCACACGGGTGGCCATGCAGGACCCCACCTTCCGCCAGATTGCCGGGGCCGTTTCCTATACCCTGCCCAAGGATAATATCTACCGCAGCCGGGCCATTCAAACCGGGGTGCGGTTCATTAACCCGGCGGAAAAGGAAGGCGGCACCTATTACGAATACGGCACCGGCGTGAAAACCGGCACCACCGAGGCCGCCGGCCGCTGCTTTGTGGGCTCCGCCAGCAAGGATGGGGTCACCCTGATTTCCGTTGTGCTGGGGTGCACCACGGATAAAGCCCGGTATACCGATACCATCAAATTGATGGATTACGGCTTTTCCCAGTATACCAGCACCAGCATTGCCGAAATTTATGCCATGAACCCCCGGGTGATCGATATCCAGAGCTTTGCGCTGGATGACCCGCAGGTGGGCCGGCTGGAATTGAAACTGCGGCCTGTGGATAAAAACGTGCATGACCTGGTGGTAACCAGCAATGAACGCATGGAATACTGGAAGCAGAATTTCAACGATATCACCGTCACCACCTACACCCGCCCCTTCAAGGCCCCCATTGAGGCCGGGGAAGTGATGGGCACCTTGACCTATTACCCCGAAGACGGCGGCTCTGCCGTGGTGTATGAACTGCTGGCCAGCCGCAGCGTGGCCGCACGGGAGCAATTGCTTCCCTCCATTGAAGAAATCATTGCTAAAGCGCAAAACGATAAAAACCCCTTCCCCCGGATCACCTTTGAACTTGTTTTCCTGCATATCATCCTGCCGGGGTTTGGGCTGTATCTGCTGGTAAAGGCCCTGAAATTCCTCCGCAGCAAAATTCACCATCGCCGCCGGGTGAAAACCCATAAGCCCACCAACCGCTATTACCGCTAAGGAAAAAGGAGCTGGTTCCATGGAAAATATCACCATCCGCAGCGAAAACATCACCGTGCAGATTTCTCCCATGGGGGCGGAAATTCAATCCGTTCAGGATGCCATGGGCCGGGAGCGCATGTGGCAGGGGGATGAAAGCGTGTGGAGCGGCCGGGCCCCCATTCTGTTCCCGGTGGCCGGCGGATTGCGGGATGATTATTACCTGTGGCAGGGCAAGAAATACCCCATGCCCAAGCACGGCTTTGTGCGCCGCCGGGTATGGCAGGTGGAAACGGTGACGGAAAATGCCGCCACCTTCCTGATGACGGATAAGCACGAGGGCTTTCCCTTCGATTATGCCCTTCGGGCCGTTTTCCGGGCGGAAGGGGATACCCTGCAGGTGACCTACCGGGTGAGCAATTTGCAAAAGGAGCCTTTCTATTTCAGCATCGGTGCCCACGAGGCCTATTTGCTTCCCGGGGGCATTGAAGCATACGCCGTGCATTTTGATGAGGAAGAGCGGCTGGACCGGTATGTGATTGAAGGAAACAGCATTTTGAACGAACCTGTCTGCATGGCGGAAAAAACCAAAGTGCTGCCCCTGAAATATGCGGATTACACCGTGGATGCCCTGGTGTTCAAACACCTGAAAAGCAAGGGCGTAACCATCCGGGGCGGCGATGGCCGCAGCATCCGGGTGGAGGCCCCGGAGCATCCCGTCACCATGTTCTGGACAAAGCCCAACATGAACGCCCCTTACCTGTGCATTGAGCCTTGGTGCAATGCGCCGGATTTGGTGGATGCGCCTTATGAAATTGACCGGAAGTTTGGTTTCCTTCGGCTGGAGGCCGGGGAAACGGTGGAACGCAGCCACTTTATCACCTTCACCTAAGCAAACCCTTTGTAGGAGAGAGAAACATGCAGGAAAAGCTGGCGCAGGTGTGCGATGCCTTTCGGATTCCCGGCGAACTGGAAACCTGGGAAGAATTGAAAGTGGGAAACATCAATAAAACCTACAAGGCCACTTTCATCCGGGAAAACGGAACCAGAAAAACCTATATCGTGCAGAAAGTGAACACCGTGGTGTTCAAAAACCCGGAACAGGTGATGGAAAATATTGAGCGCATCACCGTGTTCCAGCGGCAGATGCAGCCGGGCAAGCTTTCCCTGCACTATCACCATACCCGGGAAGGGAAGAACTTCATCCGGGAAGAAAACACCATCTGGCGGCTGTGCAATTTCATTCCGTCGTTACCGGTGCAGGATGACCGGGATGAAGCCCTGGTGCGTAACGCCGGGCAGGCCTTCGGGGAATTTCAGGAAGTGCTTTCTTCCTTTGATGCCTCCCTTCTGCACGAAACCATTCCGGATTTTCACAACACCGAAAAGCGGTTTGAACAGCTGGAAAACGCCATCCTGGCGGATCCGCAGGGCCGGGTGCAGGAAGTGCAGCAGGAAGTGGAGTGGCTGCGCAGCGTGAAACGGGAGGCCTGTACCCTGTGCCGTCTGCAAAAGCAGGGGGATTTGCCCCTGCGGGTAACCCATAACGATACCAAGGTGAACAACGTTCTTTTTGATAAGAAGGATAAACGGGCCCTGGTGGTGATCGACCTGGATACTGTGATGCCCGGCCTTGCCGGGAATGATTTCGGCGACGCCATCCGCTCCATTACCAATACAGCGGCGGAGGATGAAAGGGAAATTGAAAAGGTTTCCTGCGATCTGAACCTGTTCAGGGCCTTTGCCGATGGCTTTTTGCAGCCCATGGCCCGGTTTTTTACCCAGACGGAAATGGATACCTTCGCCCTCAGCAGCTTCGCCCTGACGGTGGAGTTGGCTGTGCGGTTTTTGACGGATTATTTGCTGGGGGATCCCTATTTCTATTGTGCGTATCCGGGGCACAATCTGGTGCGCACCCGGGCGCAAATTGCCCTGGCCAAGGATATGCAAAGGAAAATGCCGGAGATGGAAAAAATCGTGGCGGAATGCGCTGCTCAATACCGGTGATAGAAAGGGCTGTTGTTTTCAGCCCTTTT
>JAZUQI010000109.1:0-2882 GCA_045605625.1 Clostridia bacterium | reverse complement strand
GAAAACTGGAAGCAGTATTATAAGCCCTTCCGGCTGGGGGATCACATGGTGGTCAAGCCCACCTGGGAAGATTTTGAACTGCAGGAAGATGACCTGCTCATTGAAATTGACCCCGGCATGGCCTTTGGAACCGGCACCCACGAAACCACCGCCATGTGCGTTACGCTGATCGAAAAGTATTACAAGGCCGGTTCTCTTCTGGACGTGGGCACCGGCAGCGGCATCTTGGCCATTGCCGCCGCCCGGCTGGGGGCAAAGGATATTTACGCCGTAGATATTGACCCGGGTGCCGTCCGGGTGGCCCGGGAAAATGTGGAGCATAACGGCCTTTCCGCCGTTATCGACGTGCAGCAGGGGGATCTTCTCAAAGGCCTTTCCCGCACCTTCGATTTTGCGGTAGCCAATATTCTGGCCCCGGTGATCTGCATGCTGGCAGCCCCGTTGAAAAATCATCTGGCCCCCGGGGGCATCTTCGTTTGCAGCGGCATCATCAAGGAAGCACAGCAGGATGTGCAGGATGCCCTGGATGCTGCCGGGTACATCGTGGATGAAGTGCGCCATCAGGGGGATTGGGTGGCTTTCGCCTGTCATATTTAAGGGCAACAAAAAAGCGGTTCACTCTTACAAGTGAGCCGCTTATTTTTTTTATTTGCTTATTTGCCCAGAATGCCTTTCAGGGCGTTCAGGATGCCGCCGGCCTTGCCAGCCAGTTCATCCAGGTTAATCTTGCCCTTCACGGCAGCCACGATTTTTTCCAGAAGATCGTCATCCAAATCCACATTCTTCAGAATG
Source organism: Clostridia bacterium (assembly GCA_045605625.1). Lineage (GTDB taxonomy): Bacteria > Bacillota > Clostridia > Christensenellales > Aristaeellaceae > RUG563. Next base: position 2,090 of record JAZUQI010000109.1, on the reverse strand, counting down.
TTCTTCACCGCAGCGATGGGATCCTTCTTGAAGCTGGCGACGGCGCTTTTGCTGCCCGTCAGCTTTTCAATCACCTGATCCACCAAGGCTTCCAGATCGAAATTGGCCATGATTATTCTTCCTCCATTTCAATCTTGGCATCCACGGCGTTCTTGCGCACGGATTCGATGCCGTTCAGGCAGCTCTTTTCAGAGGCATAGCCTTCGGAAGCAGCAATGTTCTGGCCGTTCTTGGCCTTGAGGCGGAAGCGGTATTCACCGGCATTATCCACATACACTTCGAACTTGGGATGCTTCTGAGCGGCATAGCCTTCTTCCGTCTGGTTTTCCAGGTTGGCAATGGGGGCATTGGCGGCCACGCTGGCGATACCGGCCTTGCAGGTATTCAGGCTCTTGTACATCTGGGAAGTGGCAATCACTTCGCCGTTACCGGCCTTGAGACGGAAGCTGAACTTATCATTTTTTTCACGAATAACAAACTTGCCCATGACAGAACACTCCTTTTCCAAAATCATTCTTTGTTTCATTATAGCAACTTTTTGTCAAAATAACAAGGTTTTTTTCGCATTTTAACCATGCATTTCCTTATTTTTTCATGGCTTCTTCGTGCATGGCCTGTGCTGCCGCTTTTCCGGCCCCCATAGCCAGAATCACCGTGGCCGCCCCGGTCACCGCATCGCCCCCGGCATACACATGATCCCTTGTGGTAAGCCCGGCTTCATTTCTGGTTACGATGCAGCCGTATTTATTGGTATCCAGCCCTTTTGTGGTTTGCCGGATGAGGGGGTTGGGGGACGTGCCGATGGCCATCACCACGCAATCGCATGCCAGGGTGAAATCGCTGCCTTCTTCCACCACCGGGCGGCGGCGGCCGGAAGCATCCGCTTCCCCAAGGGTCATTTTCACGCAGCGGATGCCCGCCACATTGCCCTTTTCATCCCCCAGAATTTCGGTGGGGTTGGTCAGCACCCGGAAGAGAATGCCCTCTTCCTCAGCGTGTTCCACTTCTTCCTTCCGGGCCGGCATTTCCGCCATGGAACGGCGGTAGATGATGGAAACTTCTTCCGCCCCCAGCCGCAGGGCGCACCGGGCGGCATCCATGGCCACGTTGCCGCCGCCCACCACCGCCACTTTCCTGCTCATCTTAATGGGGGTGTGGCTGTCCTTTCGGTAGGCTTTCATCAGGTTCACCCGGGTCAAAAATTCATTGGCGGAATATACGCCCTTCAGGCTTTCCCCGGGAATGCCCATAAAGCGAGGCAAACCGGCGCCGGTGCCGATAAACACCCCTTCAAAGCCCTGTTCAAAAAGCTCATCAATGGTCAGCACTTTGCCAATCACCATATCGGTGTTGATGGTGACGCCAAGTTCTTTCAACGTATCAATTTCCTTTTGCACAATGGCTTTGGGCAGGCGGAATTCCGGAATGCCGTATACCAATACGCCGCCGGCCACATGCAGGGCTTCAAACACCGTCACATCATACCCCAGCCGTGCCAGATCCCCGGCACAGGTGAGCCCCGAAGGCCCGGCGCCGATGATGGCCATTTTGATGCCGTTGGAGGCAGGCTTTTCCAGCGGTTCGCCGTTTGCCATGTGCCAATCCGCCACATACCTTTCCACCCGGCCAATGGCCACCGCTTCCCCTTTGATGCCGCGAACACACTTAGCCTCGCACTGGTTTTCCTGGGGACATACACGGCCGCATACCGCAGGCAATGCACTGGATTTGGACAAAATGGCATAGGCGCCCTGTTCGTTGCCCATGGCCACTTCCCTGAGAAAACCAGGAATATCGATTTTCACAGGACAGCCGCTGACGCAGGGGCTGTTTTTGCAATTGAGGCAGCGGGCCGCTTCCTCCCTTGCCACTTCCATGGAATAGCCCAGAGCCACTTCATTGAAGTTGTGCGCTCTTTCCTTTGCATCCTGCATGGGCATGGGCGCTTTTTGCATGTTCATATTGGCCATTTTTTATGCGTCCCCCTTCTTCAGCAGGTTGCAGGTTGCTTCATAGGCATGCCTTTCAAAATCCCGGTACATGGATGCCCTTGCCATGGCTTCGTCAAAATCCACCAGATGGCCGTCAAA
>JAZUQI010000108.1:0-20624 GCA_045605625.1 Clostridia bacterium | reverse complement strand
TTCGCAGCGGTGAAACAAAACGTTTCCGCAGCCGAAAATATAATCCACCGAACCTTCGATGAGGCAGTTTTTGTACACCTGCCGGGAGGGGCCGGGGGCCAATAATTCCGCCCGGTGAAAGCCCTGATACCTTTCAATCAGGTCCGGGGGCAAGGGGCCGCAAAAAAGGGTATCCTGGGTGGAAGAAAGGCGGCAATTTTCCATCAAAAAATCATCCCCCAGCACGGAAAGGGCCACTTCCTGCCCTTTTTCTTTGGGGTTCAGGGCATCGTTTACAATGGCCAGATCCCGGATGGCCACATGATCGGCGCAGACGGCCAGGGTCCAGGTGCGGAAGGTGTTGTATTCCCGGCCCTGTTCATCCGTTTTCAGGGCGTAATCATCATAAACCAGAAATGTGCAATCGCTGCCTTCCCCAATCAGGGTGATGCCGGGGGTTTTGAGGAGCACCTTTTGCCGGTATTCCCCTTTTGCCAGGTGAAACACATCGCCGGGGGAAGCGGCATCGAAAGCCTGCTGCAGGGAATGGGAGGGGGTGAGATGATGGACGGCCATAAAATGCCTCCTTTTATTTTTTCTCTGCTTCTGTTATAACACAAAACCGATGCATGGGGAAGGGAAAATGTCGATTTTGTACATAAACAAATTTCTTTTTGCTATATACGGAAAGGGGGAAACGATGTAAAATAAGGTTGGATATGATTAGAATTTCACCATATTTAAGCTGTACCGGGCCTTTTTCGGCACGGCAGCGATAAAAAATGGTTTGGAACGGGAGGGGCTTATGTCCAAAAACATCACCTTCCGGCAATACCGGGCCATGGATTTGTTCTTTTTCACGGCGGTGCTTTGCCTGAGCGAAGTGCTGATCACCCTGGGGGCCACCAAATGGTTTCAGGCGGAGGCCTACACCCTGTCCTTCTCCTGTGCGGTGATGGCCATTGTGATGGTGCGCTGGGGGGCCTGGGCAGCGGTGCCGGTGGGCATTGGCCATGTGGCATTTTGCCTGGTGTACGGCCTTTCGGAGGCTGTTTCCTGGCAGCAATTCCTCATTTACGTTGTGGGCAGCCAGGCCGGGCTATTGATGCTTTTGTTCCTGAAAAAAGTGAACTGGCAGAAATTGCAGCAGGATGTGCTGCTGGCCCTTTTGTACGGCCTGCTCACTGCCCTGTGCATGCAGCTGGGGCGGATGGGAATGGCCCTTATGCTTGGCAGCAGCCTGCAAAGCGGCATCGGCTTTATCACAACGGATGTGCTTTCCACCTTCATTTGCGTTTTGCTTGTGTGGATTGCCCGCAGGCTGGATGGCATGCTGGAAGAACAAAAACATTACCTGATCCGGGTTCAGGAAGAAAAAGAAAGAGAAATGCAACGGATGTAACATGCGTTGATAAGGGGGAACAAGGAATGGCGGCAAAAGCATCGGAATTTCTGGTATATGATGCCCAGGCAGGCGTATATCGTGAAAATCCGGAACAAGTGGTTCGCGATGATGTGGAAAAACATTATTGGAAACACGTTGCGTTGACGGTGCTGAAGGACTGGCGTTTGTATATTATGCTGGTGCCCATGCTGGTGGTGTTCATCTGCTGGCGCTATTTGCCCATGTATGAACTGCTTGGCAGCTTCAAAAAGGCGGATAACGTAAAGCCCGTGGCGGAGCAGTTCTTCACCGGCTTTTCCACCTTTAAGGAACTGATGGTGGGGGCCCAGGCATCCCAGTTCTGGCGTGCGCTGCGCAACACCTTCCTGCTCAGTTTCTACGGCCTGTGCTTTGGCTTTCCCATGCCCATTCTGCTGGCCCTGTTCTTTAATGAAGTAAGGTCCAACATTGTGCGCTCCACCTGCCAGGTGATGACGTATCTGCCCAAGTTCATGTCCACCGTGGTGATGACCAGCCTTGTGATCATGCTGGTGAAAAAAGGCGGCCTGACCAGCAGCTACGGCATTGTCACCCAGGCATTGGAAGCCCTGGGGCTGATTTCCAAAGAAGTGGTGCAGGACGGCCTTTTGAACCGGCCGGAATACTTCCGGGCTATTTACCAGATTTCCGGCATCTGGGAAGGCGCCGGGTATGACAGCATTGTGTACTTCGCCGCCATCATTGCCATTTCGCCCACCAGCTATGAAGCCGCCCAGATTGACGGCGCCGGGAAGATGAGCCAGATGCGCTATGTGGTGCTGCCGGGGATTTTGTCCACCGTGGTCATTATGCTGATCACCCGCATCGGTTCCCTTTTGAACATTGGTTACGAAAAAGTATTGCTTTTGTACAACGTGAACACCTGGGAAACGGCGGACGTGGTTTCCACCTATGCCTACCGCATGGGCATGGATGACGGCGGCCGGAAGGATTTGGCTTCTGCCGCTGAAATGCTGAACAATGTAATCAGCATGCTGCTGGTGATCAGCGCCAACACCATTGCCCGCAAGGCGGCCGATACATCCCTGTACTGAGAAGGAGAAGCAAAATGAAAAGAAGGCTTGAAACATCGGAGATGATCTTTAAGGTCATCAGTTACACGCTTTTGTGCATTTTCTCTCTGGCGTGCCTGTACCCCTTCCTGTATGCAGTATCCGCTTCCATCAGCGGCAAGCATGCGGTGGAATACTTTGAAATCATTCTCTTCCCCAAGGATGTGCAGTTCCAGGCGTTTTCCGCCATGTTTAACGATAATATGTTCTGGAACGCCTATGCCAACACCCTCTTCCTCACCTTCTACGGCACGGTGTGGGCCCTGGTGGTGGCCATTCTGGGGGCCTATGCCCTGTCCAAGAAGCGGCTGTTGTTCCGCCGGTTCTTCAATTTCTTCCTGGTGTTCACCATGCTGTTTTCCGCCGGCCTTGTGCCCCAATACCTGAACTATCTGGCCACCCAGCGTGCCTTTGAAAGCGTTGGGATTATGGACGATAAATGGGTGGTGGTTATCGCCATGGGTATGGCGGCCATGAACATCATCCTGCTGCGCAACGCCTTTGAAGGGGTGCCCAGCGAAATTGAAGAAGCCGCCATTGTGGACGGCGCCACGGAATTCCAGGTGCTGGGGAAGGTTTACATCCCCATGAGTAAATCCACCATCGCTACGGTAACCCTCTTCTTTGCCATCTCCCGCTGGAACGGCTATTTCTGGGCCAAGCAGATGATGACCAACCCCAACGAGCATCCCCTGCAGGTGTTCATCCGAAATAAGCTGGCTCAGTTCTCCGACTCCGACCAGATGACCAGCTGGGCCGAACCCTATGCATCGGACTCCGTGATTTTCGCCCTCATCGTTTGCTCCATCATTCCTATTTTGATCATTTACCCCTTCATTCAGAAATACTTTGCCAAGGGCGTGAATGTGGGCGGCGTGAAGGAATAATAAAACGCCCCTTTCCTGAAATGATGTTTCGCCGGAGTGCACCCGGCTGAACATAAAAGAACCACATGTCTTATGCACCGGAAGGAACCCGGTGACAAAAAAAGGAGGAAAAACCTATGAAACGCACCCTTTCCCTGTTGGCAGCAATCGTTATGCTTCTGAGCGTGTTTGCTGTCCCGGCTTCTGCCGAACTGACCTATGCCGAAGGTACTGTGCTGCGCATGGCCACCGGCTACAACAATGCCAAGACCGGCCTGTTCTTCAACCCCGAAGTGGCTGGCGAAGGCGTAACCCTGGCTGACGGCAAAACCTACTACTCCGGCGACATCAAGCCCACCTGGGCCGCCGTGCAGGAAAAGCTGAACGTGGTGTTTGAAGACCACTATCAGGGCAACTCCACCAGTGCCGAATTCGACTACTGGAAAGAACGCCTGAACGAAGTGGATATGCTCAGCGGCACCGCTGCCAAGCTCACCGAATACGGCGAAATCGGCGCCATCGTGAACATCGGCGAATATCTGGATCAGATGCCCAACTTCAAGGCCTATCTGGATCAGAACCCCATCGTGCGCCTGTCCATCACCGGCAACCCCGCCACCGGCGCCATCTACTTCAGCCCCTACTTTGACGGCGTGAACGATATTGAACGTATGCCCCTGATGCGTGCGGACTGGGTGCAGAAGCTGCTGGACGGCGAAGGCGAATTCACCGCTGAAAAATCCAACAAGCTGGCTGCTGCCGTGTATCAGCCCTACATGCCCACCACCGGTTCCGTGGAAATCGACGTGGTGAACCTGGAAGGCACCGCTGTGGAAAAGATCGCCAAGAACTATGATGCCGCTGGCAACATCGTGGCCAAGATGAACGAAGCCGGTGAACTGGATGGCGTGGCCGCCGTGAACATGCTGCGTGCCTACATCGACACCGCTTACAACGGCTACTATGGCACCACCCGTTCCAACCTGTTCATTGGCCAGAACGCTGCCTGGGATGCCGACGAACTGGTGGCCCTGCTGCGCTGCGTGGTGGCCAACCCCCAGACCCTGAACGGCACCGATTCCATCCAGGGCCTGTTCTCCCGTGAAGATGACAACAACCAGCGTCGTGTGGACATGATGCGCTTTGCCGGTGTTCTCTTCGGCGTGCGCGGCATGGAATCCCGTCAGGATTTCCTGTGGATCGACGAAGAAGGCGCCCTGCGGGATGCCCGTATGGAAGAAGATGCCTACATCGCTATCGACCGGATGCACCAGATGGCTCAGGAAGGCCTGATCTCCAAGGCGTTCCTGGAAACCGCTGCTGAATCCACCAAGACCTACCTGGAAAACGACCTGGGCTTCATGCACTATGACTATAACCAGACCCAGACTGTGTACAACGAAACCGTGCTGCAGGACGGCGAAAAGTACATGGCCGTGATGGTTCCCGTGGCTCAGTGGTTTGACGGCACCAGCGAAGACGGCGTGTTCATGCGCTTCACCGAATCCTGGCCCTCCGTGAAGACGGACGGCTGGGGCATCTCCGTGGCCGGCGTGGAAGGCAACCCCGATAAGCTGAACGCTGCCCTGAAGCTGATTGACTTCGCTTACAGCCCCGAAGGCATGATCCTGATGAGCTATGGCCCCGATGCTTTCATCAAGCAGAATGCGGATGGCACCTATGTGACCTTCAACTTCAACGGCACCGAAATGCCCGTGATTGCCGATGCCACCTTCGCCGAACTGTGGGAAAAGGCTTCCGGTAACTACACCAACTATGCTCGTTTCTATCTGGGCTCCACCCTGTCCTTCGCCAAGAGCCAGGCCTTTGAATATCAGTGCACGCACGAAGTAGGCAAGGAAGGCGCCGGCAAGATTTCCGTGGCCATCGGTCTGGGCACCATCAAGCACCCCGAACTGGCCATCACCGAAAATCCCTGGTACACCTCCGTGCCCACCGTTCTGCCCAACACCAAGGTGGAAAACGAAGAAATTGCCACCTTCTCTGACCTGCCCACCCTGTTCAATGGCGGCAAGGGCAAGCAGAACCTGTTTGTGGATCAGATTGTGGCCGGTTATGCCGTGGAAGGCATGGGCAATGCGGAAGACGCCACCATGCACGTTGCCACCGAAATGGGCGGCAGCCGCTATCTGGAACTGAAGCAGGATGCCTGGACCCGTCTGCAGGAATACTACGCCACTCTGGCCCAGTAATTCCCTGAAATAACTTTTTTCCATGGCGGGGGCTTTTGCCCCCGTCATGGGTTCCCATCAGCCCCTGCCAAGGAAGGGAGAGGCTGATGGGAGCCTGCGTAATAACACACACACCGGAAAATAGGCTTTAGAATGCATAAGTGGGAGAGGACGCTATGTATAAAAAACAATTGACCGTGCAGAAAATCGTTTGCTTTGCGGCAATCGCTGCCTGTGCGCTGGCTTTTGTGTATGCCCTTGGATTGATGACCGATTTGTACGACGGCCTGTATTTCCTGATGCCGGATTATAATACGCCTTCCATGGATAAATTGGAGGGCGCCCGGATTTATTACAATATGCAGCCCTTTAACAAGCTGCTTTTGAACCGCTCCATTTTGCTTTTGCTGGTGGCCTGCGCCCTGTTTTTAACCAATACCCATTCCCGCCGCCGCTACTATATCGGCAATGGGATTTCCAACGGGGTTTTCGTGGCAGCCGGAGTGGCGTTCTGCCTGTGGATGCACAAGGAAGTGGAAGTCTTCCGGGCGGAATTTTTGCAGATTGATTTTGAAGCGTACCAGAAACTGACGGCGGACGGCCGGGGCAATTTCATCAATTCTACCTTCTGGTTTGACGTTCATTATGCGGTGATGGCCGTGATCTTGGTGGTGTGCCTGCTGCTGATTTTGAACTTTGCGTGGAAAATGGTGCTGCAAAAGCAGGAAAAACGGCTGATTGAAGAAGGAAAGAAGGGAACAGTATGATGCATGCTGCGTTGGATACGAAAACCATTGGGCTGGACAGAATGCGGTATAACAAAAACCTGCTTTCTTCCCGGCTGTGCTACCTGGCCATTCTGTTCAATGTGCTGTATTTCGTTTTGATGTACGAAATCAACAATACCAGAATGTATGTGGCCCTGATGGGGGCATCCATTGTGTATAACCTGGTGTTTCTGCTGCTTTGCTTCCTGGCCTCCGAAGGCGTGAAGAACTATAAGATCAGCTATGGCTATTTGCTGCTGGGGCTGGGGGCAGGGCAGATTGCCCGGATTTTCATCCTGCCGGCCCAGTCCGCCACCGTCATCAAAAAGGTGACGATGGTGAAGGTGGGCAAGAAAATGCGGGAGAAGGTGGAGGAAATTGCCCCTGCCATCACCCCGGAACAGCACACCTGGGTTATTGTTTTTCTGGTGCTTTCGGCGGTGCTTTGCCTGGTGGCCGGCGTTATTGCGGTGATCCGCAGCCGGAAACTGCAGGCCTATACCGATTCTTTGATTGAAAACGCTGCGTAAAGGAGATGCCTTATGGCCAATATCAGCTTACAGCATCTGGACAAAGTATACGATAATAATGTGCAGGCCGTGTTTGACTTCAACCTGGAGGTGAAGGACGGCGAATTTATTGTGCTGGTGGGCCCCTCCGGCTGCGGCAAATCCACTACGCTTCGCATGGTGGCCGGGCTGGAAGATATTACGGCAGGAAAGCTTTTGCTGGACGGCAAGGAGATCACCTCCGCCCCGGCCAAGGACAGGGATATGGCCATGGTGTTCCAGAACTACGCCCTGTACGGCCACATGACGGTGTATGAAAACATGGCCTTTTCCCTGACGCTGCGCAAGGAAGACCCCAATGTGATCCATACCAAGGTGCTGGCGGCGGCGGAAATTCTGGGGCTGACGGACCAATTGAACAAAAAGCCCAAGCAGCTTTCCGGCGGCCAGCGGCAGCGTGTGGCCATGGGCCGTGCCATTGTGCGAAACCCCAAGGTGTTTTTGTTTGACGAACCGCTGTCCAACCTGGATGCCAAGCTTCGCGGCTCCACCCGGCGTGAAATTCTGCTTTTGCACAAGCGCATGAATGCCACCATTTTGTACGTCACCCACGACCAGACGGAGGCCCTCACCCTGGCGGACCGGATTGTGTGCATGTCCATGGGAAGGGTGCAGCAGGTGGGCACGCCTTTGGAACTGTATGATACCCCGGCTAACCTTTTTGTGGCCAGCTTCATTGGCCTGCCCCCCATGAATTTCTTCCCGGTCACCATCCGGGAGGGCATGGCGGAAAGCCCCTATTTCTCCATTCCCCTGACGGAAGAAGAAAAGGAACTGCTGAAGGCCTATGAGGGCAAGGAAGTAACCCTGGGGGTGCGGCCGGAAAACGTGGATGTGGGCGGCGATGTGCAGGTGAAGGTATTTGCCAATGAAAACCTGGGCATGAGCACCCTGGTGCACGGCCGCCTGCTGCAAAAGGACGGCACGGAATGCGCCATCACCTGCAAGCTGCGGGGCTGGTGCGATTACAAGAAGGATGATGAAATTTCCGTGCAGTTTATGCGCCGGCATTTCTTCGATAATGAAACAACCAATGCCATCCGCTGAAGGGAGAAGATGAAATGGCCAAGAATAAGCTGAGTGCAGGCTTGAAGGAATTTTTCCGCAAGCGGATTGTGGCCCTGAAACGCAAGCCCCAGATGATTCCCATGGTGGTATTGGGCATCGCTTTCGTGCTGTATTCCTTTAACCTCACCAATATTTCCGATACCACGGCACGCATCAATTTCAAGGGCATGGGCCTGACGGAATTTTGCACCATGCTGTTTTCCCTGCTGTCCTTTGTGTGTTTCCTCAACGCCTATCCCCACCGGAAGAAAACCAATATCCCCATGCTGACGCTGATGTTTGTGATGCTGGGCATTCTGGTGTTCTGCGATGTGTATTATCTGGGGCAGATTGCCCGTTCCCTTTCGGAAAACGAAGCCAATCGTTCCCTGCAATTCATTGCCAATGCGGAAAGCATGCTGCAGGTGCACGTGGTGATCGTGATTGTGGGGGCGGTTCTGACGCTATTGGTGCCCGTGATCCGCAAGCTGCTGCTGAAGATCAACACCAACCCCGAGCTGGAAGAAAGCCAGCAGATGCACGATATCGTTCTTTCGGAATAAGCCATGGGAAAGCAAGATGTGAAGGGGCAGCAGGCGAAAAAGGAAGCGGATTATTACCAGCTGCATACCGATGCGGCGGAGCGGCTGGTGAACACCACCGCCGAAAACACCCCCCGGTATTCCAAGCAGGAACTGGAAAAATACCGCAGCGGCAAACGGCAATGGAAACTGCCGGAAGCGCTGAAGGTGCTGCTGATCAAGTTCTGGTTTTACGGGGCCATTTGCTATTTTGTGTTCATGGGCTTTGAAATGGCCGGGCTGGCCTGGTGGGATTTGTATTTTGTGGCTTCCATCGTAACGGGCCTGGCCACGGATTTGCTGATCCGGCATTTCCTGCGCTTTACGGAAAGCATGCAGGGGGGCAGCCGCCGGTGGATGATGGTTACCAAAGGCGGCGCCATTGGCTTTATGATGAACATTCTGTACGCTTTCCTGCTGGTGTTTTGCGTGATGAACCTGTATGTGCTCATCAACACCGCCCTGCAGCCGGAGGGGGCCAGCGCCCCCATGGCGGTATTGACGGTGGAACCGTTGCTTTTCGGCCTGTTTGTGACGGCGTTGGATACCGGGTTCATTGGCCTGAAACGGCTGTTTTTGAACGTGGTGGAAGATGCCAAAGAAAAAGTGAGTAAAGGGAGATAAACCATGATTGGACCCATTTATATCGGTGCCACCAGTGCCTGTTTTGAATTGGACCATACATCGCCCTATTATGCCCCTGCGGCGTATGAAGTGTACCTCAACGGCGAAAAGCAGTTCAGCGCCGATACCAATGTGTTTTCCCTTTTTGATTTGCAGCCCGATACCCCCTATATGCTGACGGTGAAAGGCGCCCATGAGGAAAAGGAAGATTTTGCGTTCCTCACCGTGGCGGAAACCCATGCGGTGGATGTGCGGCAATTTGGCGCCGTGGGGGATGGGGTGACGGATGATACCGATGCCCTGCAGGCGGCCATCCACTTTACCCCCAAGGGAACCCGGCTTTATTTCCCGGCCGGCACGTACCTGACCCGGCCTTTGGCCCTGCGCAGCGACCTTACCCTGGAACTTTCGGAAGGGGCCACCCTGCTTGGCTGCCCGGACCGTAATCAGTACCCCATTTTGCCGGGGCTGGTGCCGGATTTGAACGGCGGCAAAAACATCATGGTGGGCACCTTTGAAGGGCTGAACCGCACCATGTACCAAAGCCTGATTCACGCCGAATACTGCGAAAACATTGTGATTTGCGGCCGGGGCGTGGTGGACGGCAATGCTAAGAACAGTGATTTCTGGACGGAATACAGAAATTTTGAAACGGCCCGGCCCAGGCTGATGTTCTTTTGCGATTGCAGGAACGTAACGGTGCACGGGGTGACGGGGAAAAATTCCCCCTCCTGGAATCTGCATCCCTTCTATTGCGAGGATGTGGCCTTCCTGGACGTGGCCATTGAGGCCCCCAAGAACAGCCCCAACACCGATGCCATTGACCCGGAAGCCTGCCAGGGGGTGCAGATTATTGGCTGCCGCCTGAGCGTGGGGGATGACTGCATTGCCATCAAATCCGGCAAGATTGAACTGTGCCGGGAACGCAACCAGGCCGCCAGCCGCCATGTGATCCGCAATTGCCTGATGGCCTTTGGCCACGGGGCGGTTACCCTGGGCAGCGAAACGGCCTGCGGCGTGAAGGATTTGACGGTGACCCGGTGCTACTTTAACCGGACGGACCGGGGCCTGCGTATCAAAACCCGGCGGGGCCGGGGCAAGGATTGCGATATTACCGGCATCACCTTTGATAACATCCGCATGGAAAACGTGATCACCCCCTTTGTGGTGAACATGTGGTATAACTGCTGTGACCCGGATCGGTTTTCCGATTATGTGAAGTGCCGCACTCCCTTGCCTGTGGATGAACGCACGCCCCACCTTGGCACCTTCACCTTCCGGGATATTACCTGCACCGGGGCGGAAGCGGCGGCCTGCTATATTGACGGCCTGCCGGAAGCCCCCATCGATCAGGTGAATTTTGCCAGGGTGCGCATTGCCTTCGCCCCGGATGCCAAGCCTTTTGTGCCGGCCATGCAGAATGATGCGGTGCCCCGGTGCAAGATGGGCCTGTTCCTGAACAATGTGAAGAAGGTAACCGTTCAGGATGTGGTGGTGCAGGGGGCGGAAGGGCAAATCCTGATTGCCGAAAACTGCGGCGCCGTGGAAGAGGACGGCCTGCGTGAGGTGGAATGATGGTACAGAAGATCAATGATTATGTGCTGCACCTGATTGCCCATTCCTCCCCGGAAAAAACGGCGTGGAATATTGAACGGGCAAGGCAGGGCCTGCCGGCCACCTGGAATTATATTGACGGGTGCATGCTGGGGGCGCTGCTGGAAATGGGCCGCATCACGGGGGATAGGCGCTATTCGGACTTCGTGGAAGGGTTTATTGACAGCTTTGTTTCGGAGGACGGCGCCATCCGCACCTTCCAGAAGGAAAAGCAAACGCTGGATGATATCAACGAAGGCAAGGTGCTGTTTCCCCTGTACCGGATGACGGGCAAGGAAAAATACCGCCGGGCCATGGAAAATTTGCGCCAGGCCCTGCAGGAACAGCCCCGTACCCATGAGGGCAATTTCTGGCATAAAAAAATCTACCCCAACCAAGTCTGGCTGGATGGGATTTATATGGCCCAGGTGTTCCAAACCCTGTATGAAAAGGAAATGGGCAACGGGGATTACAGCGATATCCTGGCCCAGATCCGCATCGTACGGGAAAGGATGTTTGACGAAAACAAGCATCTGTATTACCACGGCTATGACGCCAGCAAAACCGCCTTCTGGGCCGATAAGGAAACCGGGCTTTCCCAGTCCTTCTGGCTGCGGGCCATGGGCTGGTTTGCGGCGGCGCTGACGGATATTGCGGAAATTTTGCCGGAAGGGCCGGAGAAGGAATACATCGGCGGCCTGCTTCTGGAAATGATGGAGGGCATCGCCCCCTATGCCGATAAGGACACCGGCCTTTACTGGCAGGTGGTGGATCAGGGGGGCAGGGAAGGCAATTACCTGGAAACCAGCGGCTCTTCCATGATGGCCTATGCCATGCTGAAGGGCGCCCGGCTTGGGTTTTTGCCGAAAAAATATGCCGCCCAAGGCAAAAAAACCTTCGACGGCATTGTGAACCGGTATTTATCCTTTGAAGGGGAAAACCTGGTGCTGGGCGGCATCTGCCTGGTGGCCGGGCTGGGCCCGGAAAGCGACCGGCGCCGGGACGGCACCTATGCCTACTATATTTCCGAGCCGGTGGTGCAAAACGATGCCAAGGGCGCAGCACCTTTCGTGATGTGCTATATGGAAGTGATGCAGCTTACTCGTCCAGAATAATTTTCTGGCTGTCACTGTCCAGCTGCTGATGATTTTTTTCATCCATCTTCAGCCGGTAGTATTCCTTGGGGGAAACTTCGTATTTCTTCTTGAACAAACGGGAGAAATACAGGGGGTTTTTGAAGCCGCTCAGCAGGGCCACTTCGGTGATGTTGCCGTTTTCATGGGCGGCGCACAGCATATCCGCTGCGTTTTGCAGGCGCAGGCTGGTAAGGTATTTATGGGGCGTCATGCCCACTTCCTTGCGGAACAGCTTGCAAAGGTGATCGTAACAGTAGGGCATGGTGTGCAGGAAGGCATCCAGTTCAAAATTGGCGTTGGCGTAATTCTGGACGATTTTCCGTTCAATTTCCCCGGCCACTTTGTTCTTGGGATGGGCGGATTGATTGGCCGCCATGAACTTCACAATCAGGTTGCCGTAGGAGGGCAACAGCTGGTTGCGGTGTTCGGGATCGCCGCTGAAGAGGTAATAGGCGTCATTGAACAAGTGCAGGATGGAATGGTTGCCGTCATCCCGCACGATGGTGGGCTGGGTAAAGGCCAGGGCGGCCTGGCTGATGTTCAGGTATACGTTGGTGAAGCCGCTTTCGCTGATGTTTTCATGGGGCGTTTCCGGCGGAATCACCACAATATCCCCCACGGTGTAGGGCAATTCCAGGTCGTCAAAGACGAACTTGCCCGAATCCCGGGTGCAGTAAACCAACTCCCAGCTTTCGTGCTTATGCCGGGTGACGGAAAACGTGATGAAGTGCTTGCCGGCGAAAATGATATTGTTCATGAGCTCACCCCGGTGCAAAGTTTAGTACATGCTGTTATTGTAGCAAAAAAAGGGCGGTTTGTCCACCCTGGGGCAAAATGCCCATAAATCCAACGAAAAGGAGCGCATTGCCATGGCATACTTAACGCTTCGGAATGTGAACAAAATTTATCCCAACGGCTTCCACGCCGTCCATGATTTTAACATGGAAGCGGAAAAGGGCGAATTCATTGTGTTCGTAGGCCCCTCCGGCTGCGGCAAATCCACCACGCTGCGGATGATTGCCGGGCTGGAAGATATCAGCAAGGGCGAATTTCTGATCAATGGGGAAGTGGCCAACCAGAAAGGCCCCCGGGAAAGGGAAGTGGCCATGGTGTTCCAAAGCTATGCCCTGTACCCCAATATGACGGTGTATGATAACCTGGCTTTCGGCCTTTCCCTGCAGGGGGTGGACGAAGATGTGATTGATGAAAGGGTGCAGAAGACCGCCAAGATCCTGGGCCTTACGGATTATCTGGATCGTATGCCCCGTGCCCTGTCCGGCGGCCAGCGGCAGCGCGTGGCGGTGGGCCGTTCCATCATCCGCAAGGTGGGCATTTTCCTGATGGACGAACCCCTTTCCAATTTGGATGCCAAGCAGCGGGTAACCATGCGCTCCGAAATCACCCAGATCCACCGGGAAACCGGCGCCACCACCATCTATGTGACCCATGACCAGACGGAGGCCATGACCATGGCAGACCGTATTGTGGTGATGAAGGATGGGTATGTGCAGCAGGTGGGCACCCCCAAGGATGTGTATTTCCATCCGGTGAATATGTTTGTGGCCGGGTTCATTGGGGAACCGCCCATGAACTTCTTGCGCCGCAAGGTGGAAAACGGCTGCATTCAGGTGGGGGATGCTTCGCTGGATCTTTCCCTGAAACTGGGGGATAAGGTCAAGGAATACGAAGGGAAGGATATTGTATTCGGCTTCAGGCCGGAGGCCATTTCCCTTTTGGAAACTGAAAACGCCTATGCCCTGCAAGGCATGGTGGAACTGACGGAAATGCTGGGGGATAATGCCAATGTGTATGTGGATATTGCCCGGGATAAATCCATTCTGAAAGTAACGCCCCATGAGATACCGCCTATGGATGAAGAAATCCGGTTCTTTATCCCGGTGGAAAGCGTGTATCTGTTTGACGGCGAAACTGAATATGTAATCAAGTAAATGGAGGAAAGCTTTATGGATATTCGTTATTCGGCCAATCCCCAGGATGTACGCCGCTATACCACGGAAGAGCTGCGCAAGGAATTTCTCATTACCGATTTGTACCAAAAAGATACTGTGCAGGCCACCTATTCCCATGTGGACCGTATGGTAGTGATGGGCATTATGCCGGTGGACGAAGTGGTGCCCGTGGATAAGGGCATCGACGTATGGGCTAATTTCGGCACCCAGTATTTCCTGGAAAGAAGAGAAGCCGGTGTGTTTAACCTGGGGGGCGATGGCTATATCGAGGCCGACGGCCAGCGCTTTGATATGACCTTTGAAGATTGCCTGTATATCACCATGGGCACCAAGGATGTGAAATTCGGCAGCAAGAACCCGGAAAACCCGGCCAAGTTCTATCTGTGCTCCTCCCCGGCCCACCGGGCTTGCAAAACCACCTTCATTTCCTTTGCCGAAGCGCAGAAGCGGCCCCTTGGGGAAGATAAGCTTTCCAATAAGCGTGTGATTAACCAGTTCATCCACCCCGCCGTGCTGGAAACCTGCCAGCTTCTGATGGGCCTCACCCAGCTGGCCCCCGGCAGCGTGTGGAACACCATGCCCAGCCATACTCATGAACGCCGCATGGAAGTGTATACCTATTTTGAAATTCCCGAAAACCAGGTGGTGATGCACTTCATGGGCCAGCCCCAGGAAACCCGGCACATTGTGATGAACAATTTTGATGCGGTGATTTCTCCCTCCTGGTCCATCCACAGCGGCTGCGGCACCTCCAACTACACCTTCATCTGGGCCATGTGCGGCGAAAACCAGGCCTTTGACGATATGGATTCCTTCCAGCCGACGGATATGAAGTGAGGTAAAAACGATGGCATTTGATATGAATAAATTTTCCCTGCAGGGCAAGGTGGCCCTGGTTACCGGCGGCAGCTACGGCATCGGCTTTGCCATTGCCAACGGCCTTTCCGCAGCCGGCGCCACGGTGGTGTTCAACGATATCAACCAGGAACTGGAGGATAAGGGCCTGGCAGCCTATGCGGAAGCCGGCATCAAGGCCCATGGCTATGTGTGCGATGTGACGGATGAAGACGCCGTGCAGGATATGGTGAAGAAGATTGCCGATGAAGTGGGCGTTATCGATATTCTGGTGAACAACGCCGGCATCATTCGCCGCATTCCCATGATTGAAATGGAAAGCAAGGATTTCCGCAAGGTTATCGATGTGGACCTGGTGGCTCCCTATATCGTGGCCAAGGCCGTGATTCCCGGCATGATGGAAAAAGGCCATGGCAAAATCATCAATATCTGCTCCATGATGAGCGAACTGGGCCGGGAAACCGTATCCGCCTATGCGGCGGCCAAGGGCGGCCTGAAGATGCTGACCCGGAATATTTGCAGCGAATACGGCCAGTACAATATCCAGTGCAACGGCCTGGGCCCGGGCTATATTGAAACGCCCCAGACGGCCCCCCTCCGGGAAATTCAGCCCGATGGCAGCCGCCATCCCTTTGACCAGTTCATCCGGGCCAAAACCCCTGCGGAACGCTGGGGCACCCCGGAAGATCTGATGGGCCCGGCCCTGTTCCTGGCCAGCGATGCCAGCGATTTCGTCAATGGGCAGGTGCTGTATGTGGACGGCGGCATTCTGGCCTACATCGGCCGCCAGCCCTGAAAATAAGGGGTTCACCCCTTCAAACCCCACCGGAGGGCCTTGCCCCCGGATCCTTCCTTCGCCTCTTCGGGGGCAGGGAAGGTTCTTTTTTTCACAAATTTCATCAGAAAGTTTCTTGCGCCCGGAAGGTTTCTTTGTTACAATAAAAAGCGTGTGATTTCAGAAAGAAGGATGAAATGCAATGCAACAGGCAAAGAAAACCATGGTGCGGGATTTGACGCAGGGCAGCGTAACCAGGCTGCTGCTGGCGTTTGCTTTCCCCTTGTTTATTTCCAATGCCCTGCAGGCCGTCTACAACATTGTGGATATGGTGGTGGTGGGGCAGAAGATGGGGGATGTGGGCCTCAGCGCCGTTTCCAACGGCGGCGAAGTGCTGCATTTGCTCACCTTTGTGGCCATGGGCTTTTCCTCCGCCGGGCAGGTGATTATTGCCCGTCAGGTGGGCGCCGGGCAGATGGATAAAGTGAAAAAAACCATCGGCACCATGTTCACCTTCCTCCTTGGCATTGCCCTTTTGATCAGCGTGGGGTGCTATTTCATCCGGTACTGGATGCTGGATACCCTCAATACGCCGCCGGAAGTGTATCAGTACACCATGGATTATACGGTGACCTGCATTGTGGGGCTGGTGTTCATTTATGGCTATAACATCATCAGCGCCATTCTTCGAGGCATGGGGGACAGCCGCCGGCCCTTTATGTTTGTGGCCATTGCGGCGGTGATGAACATCATTCTGGACGTTGTGTTCGTTTACGGCATGGGCATGGAAGTGTTTGGGGCGGCGCTGGCCACGGTAATCAGCCAGGCGTTCAGCTTCATTGTTGCGCTGGTGTACCTGTACCGCAGCCGGGAAAGCTTCGGCTTTGATTTTAAGCCTGCTTCCTTCCGGATTGACCGGGAATCCCTGAAGCCCCTGGTGGCCCTTGGCATTCCCATGGCCATTCAGTCCGCCGCCATCAATATTTCCAAAATCGTGCTGATGGCCTGGATCAATGCCGCCGATAAGGCCGTTGGCGGCGTGCTCTATTCCGCCCTGGCCGGTATTTACAACAAAGTGGGCATGATGAGCGGCATTGTATCCAATTCCTTTACCACCGCCGGGGCCAGCATGGTGGGGCAAAATTTGGGCGCCCGGAAGTATGACCGTGTGCCCCGGATTATGGGCGTGGTATTCCTCTGCGGCGGATCAATCAGCGTGGTGCTGACGCTGGTGGTGCTGCTGTTCCCCACCGCCGTCTTTTCCATCTTTACCACGGATGCTGCGGTGCTTTCGGCGGCAGGCATTCTGATTGCCCCCACCATCATCAATTTCTTTGGCAGCGCCACCCGGGCGGTGGCCTTCTCCCTGATTAACGGCAGCGGCAATACCAAACTGAACTTTGCCATTGCCATCATTGACGGCATGATCAGCCGGGTGGGCATTGCGGCCCTGCTTGGCTTTGCCTATGGTATGGGCTGCCAGGGCTTCTGGTTCGGCGATGCGCTGGCCGGGTGGATGCCCTTTGTGATCGGCATGAGTTACTTCTTCTTCGGCCATTGGCGGAAGGAAAAGAAGGCGTAAAGAATAATAAGGCACAGAAGGACGGCCTTTCGTTCTTCTGTGTTTTTTTATGCAGGAAAAGGGCATAAGAAAAGGCTGCCGCTTTTTGAAGCAGCAGCCATATAAGCTTTGTTTCAGAAGGAAAGGTTTACTTTCTTCACATAGCCCATTTTGCCATTGGGGGCTTCCACCAGGGCGTAATCGGCATCGGCGAACCAATCCAGCACGCCCATCCAGGTGCCGTCCTTGAACAGGCCCTGATTGATGCCCTTGATGGAACTGGGCTGATCGTACATGTAGGTGAGGCCCTTGGGCTCGGTGGCCTTTACCATCACGTAGAACTGGTAAGACTTATATTCCATTTCATTCACCAGGCTGGACTTTTTCACATAACCCACCTTCTGCTTCAGCACATCCCGCACCTTGGCGTAGTTGGTATCGGCGTTGTAATCCACCATTTCCAGGTATTCGCCGTTGTTGTAGCGGCCAAGGTTGGTGCCCTTGATGGAGCTGGGCTTGTTATACATATAGCAATAGCCGTTGGGGGATACGCTGTATACCCGCCACATTTCCCGGTAGGTGGTTTCCGCCTTGAGGGCCAGGCTGTTTTTCTTGATATAGCCCACTTTGCCGTTGGAGCAGATGGTGAGGGCATAGCCTTCGCTGGCGTCCCAATCAATCACCTTCACGATTTCGCCGTTGTTGTGGCGGCCCTGATTGATGCCGTTGATGGAGCTGGGCTTGCTGTACTGATAGCAGTAACCGGCAGGGGAGGTGCTTTCCACCACATATTCGGGATAATCATCGGTGAAGCTGTAGGCCAGGGCCGGCACGGCACAAAGCAGCAGCATCAGCGCAAGGACCAGGGTGAGAATCTTTTTCATGGGAAGTACCTCCTTGTGTTCTCTTTCAACCATAAAACGAAGATGAAAGCCATTTTCTTGCAGCGTTTCCTGTTTTTTCTAAAAAATATTTTAGCATCTTTTCCGGCCGGTTGCAAGGGCTTTTTTCCCTTCCGGGCTTGACAGGCAGGGCATTTGGGGGTATACTTTTTTGTAATTGAATATGGCTGTGAAGCAGAGAGCGCCTTGGCACATTTTCTTCAGCGAGCGGGGGATGGTGGAAGCCCGGCAGGAAATGAAGTGCGCTGCCGCTGCGGAGCCAAGCGTCCAAGCTTTTTGCCCAAGGCGTTTCGGTAGCTGCCGTTATCAGCATTGAGGTGGGTGCAAATTGCACCAATTGAAGTGGTACCGCGAATACAGTGTGTCTGTTCGTCTTCAGCGAAAAGGCACACTTTTATTTTATGAAGGAGCTGAAAGAAATGAAAGCCTTGACTGCCAACGAACTGCGTTCCCTGTTCCTGCGTTTCTTCCAGGAAAAGGGCCATCAGCTGATCCCCTCTGCTTCCCTGATTCCGGAAAACGACCCCACCGTGCTCTTTACCACCGCCGGTATGCATCCTCTGGTTCCCTATCTGCTGGGCCAGAAGCACCCGGCCGGCACCCGGCTTACCGACGTGCAAAAGTGCATCCGCACCGGTGATATTGATGACGTGGGCGATCCTTCCCACCTGACCTTCTTTGAAATGCTGGGCAACTGGAGCCTGGGGGATTATTTCAAGAAGGAAATGATTCCCTGGAGCTGGGAATTTTTGACCGGCAAGGAATGGCTGGGCATTGACCCGGATAAGCTGGCCTTCACCGTTTTTGAAGGCGATGCCGATTGCCCCCGGGATGAAGAAGCGGCCAACCTGTGGCGCCAGTGCGGCGTGAAGGATGACCATCTTTTCTACCTGCCCAAGGAACACAACTGGTGGGGCCCTGCCGGCGTTACCGGCCCCTGCGGCCCGGACACCGAAATGTTCATCATCACCAAAGAGCCCTGCGGCCCCGATTGCTCCCCGGCCTGCAAGTGCGGCGCTTACCTGGAAATCTGGAACGACGTGTTCATGCAGTATAACAAGCAGCAGGATGGCTCCTTCCAGCCCCTGGCCCAGAAGAACGTGGATACCGGTATGGGTCTGGAACGCACCATCTGCGTGCTCAACGGCGTGAAGAGCGTGTACGAAACGGAAATCTTCGCCCGCATTCTGGGCCGCATTGAAGAACTTTCCGGCAAGAAATATACCCCCGGCGATGAAAACACCAAGGCCTTCCGCATCATTGCCGATCATATGCGCACCTCCACCTTCATCCTGGGCGATCCCCGCGGCGTATCCCCCTCCAATGTGGACCAGGGCTATATCCTGCGCCGCCTGATTCGCCGGGCTGTGCGCTATGGCATGAGCCTGGGCCTGGAAGCCGGCTTTACCTGCGAACTGGCCAAGGTGATCATTGACCAGTACTGCGAAGTATACCCCGAACTGAAGGAAAACAGCGCTTTTGTGCTGGAACAGCTGAAGCTGGAAGAAGATCGCTTTGCCCGCACCCTCATTCAGGGCGAAAAGGAATTTGAAAAGGTGTATAACAACACCATGAATACCAAGGCCCTGCTGGAAAGCATCCTGAATGCGGAAGATAAAGTGGCTTTCGCTCAGGAAATGGCCAAGATCAAGAAGCTGCGCCCCTCTCCCGATATGATGCCCATCATCGAAGCCGCCAATAACGGGGATGAAGCTGCGCTGGTTGCCGCTGTGGAAAACCGCAAGGCTTCCCTGAACGTGCTGGATGGCCGCAGCGCCTTCAAGCTGTATGATACTTTCGGCTTCCCCATTGAAATGACCATGGAACTGGCCGCCGAAAAGGGCCTTACCGTGGACGAACAGGATTTTGCGGAACGCTTCAAGCAGCATCAGGAAAAGAGCCATCAGGGCGCTGAACAGAAGTTCAAGGGCGGCCTGGCCGATAACAGCGAACAGACGGCCTGCCTCCACACCGCTACCCACCTTTTGCAGGCGGCCCTGCGGAAAGTGCTGGGGGATGAAGTGCACCAGAAGGGCTCCAATATCACGGCAGAACGTTTGCGCTTTGACTTTACCTTCGGCCGGAAAATGACCGCTGAAGAAATTGCCGAAGTGCAGCGGCTGGTGAACGTGGCCATCGAAGCCAAAGTGCCCGTCACCCTGGAAGAAATGACGGTGGCCGAAGCCAAGGCACAGGGCGCCATGGGTCTGTTTGAAAGCAAGTACGGTGAACGGGTGAAGGTGTACACCATGGGCGAATTCTCCAAGGAAATCTGCGGCGGCCCCCATGCCTCCAATACCGGGGATCTGGTTTCCTTCAAGATCCAGAAGGAAGAATCTTCCTCCGCCGGCGTGCGCCGCATCAAGGCCGTCATCGGCCGGCAGGCGTAAAAAAGAATTCAGAATGAAGAATGAAGAATTCAGAATTGTGATTTGTTTACGATGATACGGTGGGCTGTTGGTCGTTTTCGGCTGCCGATACCGTAGGGGGAACGGTGCCGGGGGTTTCACCCCCACGCCCCACCAGGGGCATTGCCCCTGGACCCTTTCTGCGGAAAAAGGTGATGTTACGAAGGCACCATGTGCCGCTGTTGCTTTCCCCTTCCACTCGAGGGGAAGTATCTTGTGGAGCGACAGCAGAGAGAGGAGACGCCCGACTTCGATTGTGTCAAAACACTCTTAATTCTTAATTATGAATTCTTAATTCTGAAT
>JAZUQI010000107.1:0-7167 GCA_045605625.1 Clostridia bacterium | reverse complement strand
TCGTTCATTGCAGCACAAGCGGCATGAACCCTGTGCCTCATTGGGTCTTCACCTGCCTGTATCTAAAACAGGCAGCGGCAATTTCGCCCTCGGGGCGGCAAAGCCACCCCTGCGGGTTGCAGTCGAAGGGCATGAACCCTTCGGCGCATCCCAAATATGTTATTCCCAGAATGCTTCTATGTTTTCTTCTTCTCCCTGCCGGTACAGGGTGAGGCACAAAATGTCCTCCCCTTCCCAGGCCACTCCTCCCGTTGCCGCCCCCACCTGCATGCCTTTTTTCACCTGCCGGGGGCCGGAAAAGGCCGGGCGGATGCCTTCATACCAAAGGGTGAATTCCCCATCCGAAAGGCACAGCCTTTCCCCTTCACAGGTAACCTTTCCGTCAAAGGCCGCCAGCACTTTTTCCCCTTCCTGCACCTGAACATCGGTGGAAGGGTGCAGGCCATAGCAGCACATTTTTTCAAAATGCACCACCCCTTCGGAAAAAGGCCGCACCGTTTTCCCTTCTACCGGCCTTTGCATATCCACCGGGGCCGGGGAGGGGGTCACCTGGGATAGCCGCTGGGCCTGGTCCGCATGAGCCGGGGCCTCCATGCCCTGCAGCCGCTGTTCATCCCGGGTCCACAGGGCGGAAAGCAAAATGGCCGCCACGCACATCAGGGCCAGCACATAATGCCCCCAAGCGGCAAAAAACAGGCGAAGGCGCTGCATGGCAATTGCTCCTTTTTCGGGAAATTTCTGCCTGTAGGATGCCCTTAAGTAAGGGGCGTTATGCGTCCTTTGCTTTCCCCGGGCCGCCGTGTGAACAAATAAAAGCCAATCAGGTTCCCGGGGTTATACCGGCGGTACACCTCCTGGGCCTTTTTCGCATCCCCCACCTCAAACCGCACCGATAAACCGCACCCCACCTGAATATCCTTGGGGGTGGAAATGATTTGGGTGGCCACGCCGCTGCGGCGCAGGGCGCTGTCAAAGCGCATCACCTGCTGCCGGGAACGGAACGCCGCCAGGGCAAATCTTTCTTCCATGGTTATCATCCTCCCTTCCTTCTCATACAGTATATGAGAAACAGGCATTTCCCGTGCCGGAAGGAGGGCCCCATGATTTATCTGGATAACGCCGCCACCAGTTTTCCCAAGCCCCCAGAAGTGGGGGCCGCCGTCCGGGGCGTGATGGAAAAGATAGGCGGCAATCCCGGCCGGGGCGGCCATCCGGGGGCCTTGGCCGGGGCCCGGATATTGAACCATGCCCGGGAAACCGCCGCCCGTCTTTTGGGCGTGCAGCAGATAGAAAACATTCTTTTCACCCTCAACTGCACCGATGCCCTGAACCTGGCCATCAAGGGCTTTTTGCACCAGGGGGATGAAGTTATCATCTCCCATCAGGAGCATAACGCCGTGATGCGCCCCCTGATGGGCCTGCAGGACCGGGGGGCCATCCGGGTGCACATGGCAGAGCCGGATGTCCATGGCGTTTTGCAAAAGGAGGGGCTTTCTTCCCTCATCACCGCCAAAACCGCCCTGGTGATTTTGAACCACGCCAGCAACGTAACCGGGTGCCTGCAGCCGGTGAAACAGCTTATTTCATGCGCCCATGAAAAGGGGGTGCCGGTGCTGGTGGATGCCGCCCAAACCGCCGGCAGCGAAAACCTGGCTGCCCTGGGGGCGGATATGGTGGCCATGCCGGGGCATAAGGGGCTGCTGGGGCCCATGGGCACGGGCATTTTGTACGTGGCCCCCTATCTGGATATGCACCCGGTTCGGGAGGGGGGCACCGGCAGCGCCTCCGAAAGCCTGCGCCAGCCCCGGATGATGCCGGATCTGATGGAAAGCGGCACCCCCAATTTGCCGGGCATTGCCGGGCTGTGCCAGGGGATGAAATTCGTGCTGCGCAGCCGCCGGGAAATAAGGGAATATGAGCGGTTTCTCTGCCAACGGCTGGAAAGTGCCCTGCGGAACATGAAAAACGTGCAGGTGATGGGGGCGGAAAAGGCGGAAAAGGTGGCGGTATGCGCCTTCAACATCCGGGGCATGGATGCCGGGGAAGTGACGGATGGGCTGGCAAAGGCCGGCTTTGCCCTGCGGGGCGGCTTGCACTGCGCCCCCACCATTCACGCCTATCACGGCACCCAGGGGGCAGTACGGGTCAGCCCCGGGCTGTACAACACCGCTTCCGATGTGGACGATTTGATTGACGCCATTTCCAAAATACAATAAAAAAACATTTTTTCGTCTCCCGGCAGGATTTTTGCATCCGAAAATGGAATGTTCTC
This sequence comes from Clostridia bacterium, assembly GCA_045605625.1. GTDB lineage: Bacteria > Bacillota > Clostridia > Christensenellales > Aristaeellaceae > RUG563. The sequence continues at coordinate 4,895 of JAZUQI010000107.1, read as the reverse complement.
CTGACTGATTGTATTCCCTGAAAAAGGAGAAATTTTCATGCAGCGTTTGGCAAAGGTATTTCGGGAAAATGAATCCATCCGGGCCTATGGGCTGATTGTGCTGGGGTGCATGATCGGCGGCTCCGCCTATCCCCTGTTTCTGGTGCCCAACGCCATTGCCCCCGGGGGGCTGACGGGCGTGGCCACGGTGCTGAATTATTTGTTCGGCCTGCCGGTGGGCCTGACCAGCATGGTGATGAATATTCCCCTGTTCCTGATGGGCTACCGCACGCTGGGGGGCACATTTGCCCTGAGGTCATTGGTGGCCACCATTTTATTTTCCCTGTGCATTGATTTGATGCAGTTTCCGCCCCTTACGGATGACGTGCTGCTGGGCAGCGTATACGGGGCCATGATGCTGGGCCTGGGCCTGGGGCTGATTTTACGGGGCGGCGCCACCACCGGGGGATCGGATATGGTTGCAAAGATGATAAACCGCCGCATGCCCTTCCTCACTGTGGGGGGCATTCTGATGGCGGTGGACTGCCTGGTGATTTTGCTTGCCGCCTTCACCATGAGCACCCGGGCCGCCCTTTATTCCCTGATTTGCATTTTTGTTTCCTCCAAGGTGATTGACCTGGTGCTGGCCGGCATCGGTTCGGCCAAGATGTGCTTTGTGGTAAGCCGGGAAAGCGAAAGCATTTGCCAGCGCATCATGACGGAACTGGAACGGGGGGTGACCCTGCTTCCGGCCATCGGCGGCTATACCGGCAAGGAAAGCAAGGCCCTCATCAGCATTGTGGACCACCGGGAAGTGATGGCGGTGAAGCGCATCGTGCGGGAAGCGGATGCCACCGCCTTCATGTTCATCACCGATACCCACGAAACCCTGGGGGAAGGCTTTGGCAACCTGAACCAGAAGGACTAACCTTGCATCCCCTCTGAAAATATGGTAAACTATTTGGGTTGTATCCATTTTGCTTGTGAAAGGCAGGTTCAATCAACGTGGTTAAAACCGGCATCTGGCGCACGGCGCTGCTTTTGCTTTTGTTTTTTGCTTTCACTTTGGCCGTCATGAATGTGGATGTGCAGCCGATCGGCCCGGAGGGCACGGCCGTTGGCTTTGCCGCCATCAACGGGGCGGTGCAAAACGCCTTCCCCTACAGCGATCTTTTCTATTCCCTCACCACGTATCTGGGCTATCTGGCCCTGCTGGCGGTGGGAATTTACGGCCTGCTGGGGGTATTGCAGCTGATAAAGCGCAAAAGCCTGAAAAAGGTGGATCATCAGCTGATTTGCCTGGGGGTATTTTTCGTTCTGACGCTCCTTTGCTATGTGCTGTTTGAAAAGCTGCCCATCAATTACCGGCCGGTGATATTGGAGGAAGGGCTGGAAGCCAGCTATCCTTCTTCCCACACCATGCTGGCCCTGTGCGTGTTTGGGGCCATGATGGTGCCCTATCCCCAGTTGATTCCGGAAAAGAAGATGGGCCTTGTGCGCATCCTGGCCCTCCTTTTGATGGTCATCTCTGCGGCGGGGAGGCTTCTGTCCGGGGTGCATTGGCTGACGGATATTGTGGGCAGCGTGTTCCTCAGCGCAGCGCTTATTTCCTTCTACGTTTGCCTGTTGCAAATTCACCGCCTGCGCACCGCCGCTCCGGATGAAGAGGAAGATGCCCCCGTGGATGACGGTTTTGGGGATTTGTTCCGGGATGAACAATGAAAATACTTGACTTTTTCCCCGAATCAGCCTATAATTCGGAAACAAAGCAGGACATGCTGCGCTGCGTACCACTGTTTGATACGCAGCGTTTTTTCAATCAAAGGAGGACGAAACGGATGGGTTTACAAGAGATATTCGGCAGCATGGTGTTTAACGATGATGTGATGCGCCAGCGGCTGCCCAAGGAAACCTACCGTGCCCTGCACCGCACCATCGCCGAAGGCAAAAGCCTGAACATGGAAGTGGCCAGCGTCGTGGCCAACACCATGAAGGACTGGGCCATTGAAAAAGGTGCCACCCACTACACCCATTGGTTCCAGCCCATGACGGGCATCACCGCCGAAAAGCACGATTCCTTCCTTTCCCCGGTGGAAGGGGGACGGGCCATTATGGAATTTGGCGGCAAGGAACTGGTGAAGGGCGAATCGGACGCCTCTTCCTTCCCTTCCGGCGGCCTGCGGGCCACGTTTGAGGCCCGGGGCTATACCGCCTGGGACCCCACCTCCTACGCCTTCATCAAGGACGGCACCTTGTATATCCCCACCGCTTTTTGCAGCTGGGGCGGCCATGCGCTGGATAAAAAAACCCCCCTGCTGCGCTCCATGGAGGCCCTGAACCGGCAGGCCAAGCGCATTCTGAAATTGTTCGGCCATAGTGACGTGAAACGGGTCACCGCCACGGTGGGCCCGGAACAGGAATATTTCCTTATCGACCGGGATTTGTACCGCCAGCGGAAGGATTTGATGTACACCGGCCGCACCCTCTTTGGCGCCCGGCCCCCCAAAGGCCAGGAACTGGACGATCATTACTACGGCAGCATCAAAACCCGGGTGGCCGCTTTCATGCGGGAAGTGGACGAAGAATTGTGGAAACTGGGGGTTTCTGCCAAGACCGAGCATAACGAAGCCGCCCCCTGCCAGCACGAACTGGCCCCCATTTTTGCCACCGCCAATATTGCCAGCGACCATAACCAATTGACCATGGAGGTTTTGAAGCGCACCGCCCACCGCCATGGCTTTGCCTGCCTGTTGCACGAAAAGCCCTTTGCCGGGGTGAATGGATCCGGCAAGCACGATAACTGGAGCATGCAGACCGATACCGGCCTGAACCTATTGGAGCCCGGGGAAACCCCCTCCGAAAACGCCCAGTTCCTTTTGTTCCTGGTGGCGGTGATCAAGGCCGTGGATCTGCATCAGGATTTGCTGCGCTTTTCCGCCGCCAGCGCCGGGAACGATCATCGCCTGGGGGCCAATGAAGCGCCTCCGGCCATCATTTCCATGTTCCTGGGGGATGAATTGACGGATATCCTCCTTTCCCTGGAGCAGCATAAGGCCTATGTACCCGGGGAAAAAACCCAGATGAACATCGGCGTGAAAACCCTGCCCCCCATCCCCAAGGATACCACGGACCGAAACCGCACCTCCCCCTTCGCCTTCACCGGCAACAAATTTGAATTCCGCTCCGTGGGGGCCAATATGTCCATCGCCGCCGCCAGCACCATCATCAACGCCATCGTGGCGGATGTGCTGCAGGAATTTGCCGATGCCCTGGAACAGGCAGCGGATTTGCGGGCAGCGGTGGAGCAAATTGTGGTGGATACCATCACCAACCACAAGCGCATCATTTTCAACGGCAATAATTATTCCGCCGCCTGGCGGGAAGAGGCAAAGGCACGGGGCCTGTTGGAATTGCCCACCACCCCGGATGCCGTGCCCCACATTCTGGATGAAAAGAACATTCAGCTGTTTGAACGCCAGCGGGTGTACAGCCGGGAAGAAGTATACAGCCGCTATGAAATGGCCCTGGAAAACTACGGCAAGAAAATTGCCATCGAAGCCCACACCATGCTGGAAATGACGGATAAGCAAATCATTCCGGCCATCATCACCTATTCCAGGGATATTGCCCGGGCCGCCAACGAAAAGAAGGCCTTTCTGCCGGATCTGGACCTTTCCTGCGAAGAAAAGCGGCTGCGCCGCCTGACGGAACTTTTGAACGGCATTGCCCAAATGAGCAGCGAACTGGAAGGGCTGCTTTCTCAGGTGCCCACCGATGTGGAAATGCTGGAAAAGGCCCTGTATTACCGGGATCAGGTGTTTGCCCTGATGCAAAATTTGCGTAAACTGGTGGACGAAGCGGAAACCATGGTGGATAAAGCCATCTGGCCCTTCCCGGATTACGGCGATCTGCTGATTACAAAATAATACATAAAACGGCGTATGCTGCAAAAAGCATACGCCTTTGTTTTATTCTTTTTTCAGCCGCAGCTGCACGTCCACCTGCACGTCCGCCTGCCGGTATTTTTCCCGCCAATGGAAGTTTTCCCATTCCCGGATGGTGGGGAAGCGGCGAATCATCTGCCCCCCAAAGCCAAGGGCATCGCAGCCCATTTCCTGCAATTTGCGGATGGTGCTTTCAATTTCCCCTTCCAATTGGCGGCGGATGTTTTCCTCCTGCGGCGCATAGCCGGAGGTGTAATGCACCTCGCACAAAAACTGAATGCCAAGCTGCACTTTTTCCCCCTCCTTCACCGTCAGGGTGGCCGGGGCACGCATATACAGGGGCAGGGAAAAGCCCCTTTCATCCATAAGGCTCAAGGATTGGGCATGGCCCTTGATGAGGCTGATAAGGGCCATTTCATAGCCCGTCAAAGTGCCGCTCACCTTTTCCCCATCGGTGGCCGCTGCGCCGAATAATTTCACCGCATTCACGCTGGTGGATTGCAATTCCCCGGCATCCACATCCAGCACATTCCCGCTTTTCGGCGGCCCTTCTTCCTTCCCCGGCAGGGCCCCCAAGATCAAAAGGGGATCCTGCCAGCCATACCCCATTTCCTGCACCGCCTGAAAAAGGCTGGTGGTGGGCACAAAGCCCTTGCCGGCGTAGTTCAAAATGCTCACTTCAATGTAGCGGCTCAGCCTGGCCCCCACGTATGGCTTTTGTTCCTCCACAAAGGCCTTACAATCCCCTTCGCACACCACCACCACCGCCTGGGTGTGCATCCGGGGCAGGTTGTACAGCTGCAAAAGCAGCGTGCCAAAGGAGGGATCCATGGCCACTTTTTGGCTTACCACAATTTCCATCACCTGGCTGAAATTCAGGGAACGGGGGGTGGTGGCCAGCAATAGTTCCAAGGTATCGGCAAACTGATGGCCGGTGGCGGAGAGGGTGAGGTAGCCCTGCTGGTTGCCCCC
>JAZUQI010000106.1:0-2126 GCA_045605625.1 Clostridia bacterium | reverse complement strand
TGAAGAAGAAGACAGCCATCTGGGCGACTTCATTGAAGATGATAACGCCCCGGCCCCTGCGGAAGCCGCTTCCCATGCCCTGATGAAGGAACAGCTGTGGGACGTGCTGGAAACCCTGACGCCCCGGGAAGAAAAGGTGCTGCGGCTGCGCTTTGGCCTGGATGACGGCCATCAGCGCACGCTGGAAGAAGTGGGCAAGGAATTCAAAGTGACCCGTGAACGCATCCGTCAGATTGAAGCCAAGGCCCTGCGTAAATTGCGCCACCCCAGCCGCAGCAAGAAACTGAAGGATTATCTGGATTGATATGCGATTACCTCAATTGGACGACCGCCTTTCCAAAGCGGCCAAGCTTTTTCCCGCCTGTGCATACGGCGCCGATATTGGCGCCGATCATGGGCGGTTATCTTGTTTTTTGCTGGCAAATAATTGCTGTGCACGGATGTGTATCAGCGATTTAAGCGCACCATCTCTGGAAAAGGCCAAACGGCTGATGGCGCTCCATGGCCTGGCGGAACGGGCGGATTTTGCCGTGGGGGATGGCCTGCAAGTGCTGGAACAGAAAGCGGATACCATTGCCGTGCTTGGCATGGGTGGCAAAACCATTGCACATATTTTGCAGCAAGGCATTCATAAAATTCAAGGGGCAACCCTTATTTTATCCGCTCACACAGAAATCACCGCTTTGCGCAGAAAAATTACGGAAATCGGCTACCGGTTGGATGCGGAGGATATTGCAAGGGCCGGCGGCCGGTATTACGTGATTATGCGGGCGGTGCCGGGGGAAAGCGCATACAGCGAACCGGAAATGCTGCTGGGGCCGAAATTGATGGAAACGGTGCCGGAGGAATATTTGCCTTATCTCAAGTGGCGCAGGGATGTGCTTTCCTGTGAAAACACAGAAGAAGGCCGGATGAACTTAAAGATTGTGGAGGAGGAAATTCGCCGTGTTGGCCAAAGTGAATGATATTTACCAAATGATTCAGGAAATTGCGCCTTTTGAAACGGCGGAATCCTTCGATAATGTGGGCTTGCTGCTGGGTGCAAGGGAAAAGGAAGTAAAGCGCATTCTGGTGGCCCTGGATGCCACCATGGATGTGGTGGAAGAAGCGGAAAAAGTGGGGGCGGAACTGATTGTTACCCATCATCCACTGTTTTTCAGGGGCAGGAAGCACCTGGTGGAAGAGGATCCGGAAGCAAAAGTGATTTGCCGGATGATTCGCAGCGGCATTTCCCTCATCAGCGCCCACACCAATCTGGATCAATCCATGCTCAGCGGCAGCGCTGCCTGTGCCGGGCGGCTGAAGCTGAAAAATGTTCGCTCCGAAGGGTTTTTGTTTCTTGGCGAAATGGAAATGCCTGTCACGGCGGAGGAAATGAAAAGCGTGATTGGCCGGGAGATTATGCCCGATGTGCGGCTGTATGGCGATGGAGAAAAGCAGATGAAAACCCTTGCCATCAGCGGCGGCGCCTATGATGAAGGCTGGGTTCAGGCCCGGGAAATGGGGGCGGATGCGCTGCTGACCGGGGAAGTGCGGCATCACAATGCCCTGGCGGCGGTGATGGACGGCTTTGTGCTGTTTGACGCCGGGCATTTCGGCACGGAAGCCCCCTTGATTCAGCCGCTTTGTGAGTATTTACAAAAAAGGATAAATGATGTACAATATGATGTGACGGTTTTTTCGTCCAATGTGTATCCTTATGGACGGACTTGAAATAAAGGAGGCTCATGCATTATGGAGCAGATTCGTCTTTTGTGGGAATATCAGCAGGCCGATGTGGAAGTGGGCAAGGTGGAAAATGCCATCAAGCGTTCCCCCAACCGCCAGAAGCTGGTGAAATATCGTGATTATTTGAAGGGCCAGCAGGATGTGATGAAGCGCATCGAAGGCGAAGTGAGCGCCATGGCGGACCGGCTGGAAGTGCTGAAGGACGCCGTTTCCATGACGGAAGACCAGTATAAGGCTCTGAAGCAGAAAATGGAAGCGGAACCTGCCAATGATGTGGAAACCGTGCAGCAGTTCCTGAACGAAGCCAAGCGCTTCATGAACAACCTGAATGCTTATGAACAGGAAATCAAGCGCATTCGCAAAGATGCGGCGGACCGGGAGAGGCTGCAGCATGATGT
>JAZUQI010000105.1:0-3696 GCA_045605625.1 Clostridia bacterium | reverse complement strand
CCGGGTATTTTTCAAACAGATACACCTTTTCCCTGGGCAGCGTGAAATAAATGCCATTGCTCATGTGAAAATTGATCAGCGGTAAATGGTTTTCGATACACAGATCAATGGTATCCAGCATATTCTCCAGATGGGCTTTGGCCACCCGTTCACTCAAATCGCAAAAGAACAAGTTTTCATCCGCATGCACGGTAAAATACACCTGATAGGCATCCATCAGGCCTTTTAAGTTTGCTTTCTGCAATTTTTCCAGGGTGCAGTAGGGGAGATTCATGTTCAGTTCCACAAACTGAAAATGCAAAGAATGGGCCAGTTTCGTCGCCTGTTCCATGGAGGTGCATTCAATCAGCGCAGGAATACCAAGGTGCATGTCCATCACTTCCTTTTCATTCATTATAGCAGATGCATCGGAAAAATGCCACGCCAATTTCTTTGCTGCCGCCCTTGCAAAAGCAAATAACTTGGCGTATAATAACAGAAGCATAATTTTCTTCACGAAAGGAAGAATCCATCATGAGCAAAGTACATGTATTTGATCATCCCCTGATTCAGCATAAGCTGAGCATCATGCGTGATAAGAACACCGGCTGTAAGGAATTCCGTGAACTGCTGGACGAAATTTCCATGCTGATGGTGTATGAAGTAACCCGGGATCTGCCCACGGAAGAAGTCATCATCGAAACCCCCATCATGTCCGCCAAGTTCAATATGCTGGCCGGGAAACCCATCGGCATCATTCCCATCCTGCGTGCCGGTCTTGGCATGGTGGATGGCATCATGCAGCTGATTCCCAATGCCAAGGTGGGCCATGTGGGCCTGTACCGTGATCCGGTCACTTTGGAACCTGTGGAATACTACTGCAAGCTGCCCGAAGATGCCGAAAACCGGGAACTGTTCGTGCTGGATCCCATGCTGGCCACCGGCGGCAGCGCTGCCGCTGCCATTGGCTTTTTGAAAAAGCGTGGCTGCAACAACATCCGCTTGGTGAACCTCATTGCCGCTCCCGAAGGCATTGAACGGGTGCAGAAGGAACATCCCGATGTGGATATCTACGTGGCCGCCCTGGATGAAAAGCTGAATGATCACGGCTACATCATCCCCGGCCTCGGTGATGCCGGCGACCGCCTTTTCGGCACCAAGTAAAACGGATTTCAATATTACCACCTGCCTGTCTGTCGGGCAGGTGTTTTTTATGCCGTTCAGCACGTTTTTGACACCAAATATTTTCTTTTTTCCGAAATAATCGTTAAAATTTGTAGTTTTTGTCACTTTTGTATTTTCTTTTGCCAGTTTTCGTGTTATACTGTGTCATGTTATATGCTTCGCAAATACTTCACCAAAGGAGTAACGAAGATGAAAAGAAAGCCCATGGATATTAACCGCTATGAACTGGAGCGGGATGATATGAACACGGCCGACTGCTTTACCCGGCAGGAAGGCAATTTTCCGCCCCATTTCCATTCCAGCATTGAATTGGTTTATGTGCATTCCGGCACCCTCAATGTGATTATGGACGGCCAGGCATACAGCGCCACCGCCGGGCAGATGATATTGACCGGGGGCTATTCCGTGCACGTTTATAATACGGATGAAGGCATGCACAACGAAGAAACGGTGATGATTATTCCCATGTCCACCGTGCCCTCTTTGCAAAAGCTGCTCAATAAAAAATCCTTCAAAGAAGTGATTTACGACGCCAATCAGGACGAAGAAATCACCGCCATTTTCAATATGGTGCCCAAACATTGGAAGGAATACAATGCCGAAACCATCAAGGGCATTTCCTATATGGTGCTGGGGCTTCTTATTTCCCGGGTGGGGCTTTGCGATCATCCCGGCAACCAGAAAAGCAATCTGATGCGGGATGTGCTGATTTATCTGCAAAATAATTACCAGCAGCCCATCCGCATGGAGCATCTTGCCCGGTATTTCGGCTACAGCAAAAGCCGCTTTTCCCGGCTGTTCCACGATCATCTCGGCTGTTCCATGATTGAATATCTGTCCACCATCCGCTGCCGTCAGGCCGCGCTTTTGCTGATCGAAAGCGATATGACCATGCTGGATATCGCCCTGGCGGTGGGCTTTGAATGCCTGCGCACTTTCTACCGGGCTTTCAAAAACTGCTACCAGATGACGCCCACCCAGTATATCAAGCACCATACGCAAAACTCCTAAGGAATGGATATAATGCTGTCTGTTTTGTGCATATTTGCACCTTGACAAACTAGCCTTTTGCGATACAATGTAATTTGAAAGAAGGCGTGTAAATGAAGGTTGATCCCGTTGTGAAAAAGGAAACGGGCACCATTGCAATAGGCGTATGTGTGCTGAGCCTGATGATGCTGGCTGTGTTTGCTTTTTTGCAAAAGCTTGATTATACGGTGCTGCTGGGCACGCTGCTTGGCATAGCGGCGGCGGTGGCCAATTTCTTCCTGATGGCGTTATCGGTGCAAAAATCCGCTGAGAAAATGAGGGGCGTTTCCCTGCCGCCTGTGGAAGAAACGGAAGATGGGGAAGAGGCAGAAACGGAAAAAGCCGCCCTCACCCCGGAAGGAAAAGAAATAAAAAAATTCATGCAGGCTTCTTATACCGCAAGAATGCTGTTGATCGTCGTCGTGGCCATTCTGGCGGTGAACCTGCCTTTTATTCATCCCGTTGCCTGTTTATTGGTTTTGTTGTTCCCACGGCTGGTTGTTTTTGCCGTGCAGTTCATCCGTAAAAAGAAGGAGGCGAATGCCCAATGACCAAAGAGAGAAAAGAAAAGCTGATTGATCTTGGCTATTTGGGGATGACCATTTTGCCTTTCGTCATCTGCATCCTGCTGAAAATCTTCACCACGCCGGCAGCCGGAGAGGGCATTTCCATCAGCGGTGCCCAGGTATATTTTGAAATCGCCATGCCACTGATGCCCCTGTACATCACCGAAGTGCAGGTCACCTCCCTTGCGGTCATCATTTCCATCACCGGCCTTGCCCTGTACTTGACCCACGGTATCAAAGTGGTGCCGGATAGTAAACGGCAGCTGATTGCGGAATACATCGTGGAAAAGGTGAACGGCCTCATTCAGGATAATATGGGCAGCAAATATATGTCCTTTGCGCCCTTCATTGCGGCCATCATGGGCATTTCTGCATTCTCCAGTTTGTCTTCCTTGCTGGGCCTTTTCCCGCCCACGTCCGATATGAATATCGTGGCCGGCTGGGGCATTCTGGTGTTCATCATCATCACCCACTATAAGCTGAAAGGCGGCATCTTCCCCTATGTGAAGGGTTTCTTTGAACCGGTGCCCATCTTTGCCCCCTTTAACATCATCGGCGAATTGGCTACCCCCGTTTCCATGTCCTTCCGTCATTACGGGAACGTGCTGTCCGGCGTGGTTATTGCCACCCTCATCAATTCCGCCCTGGGCGGCCTGAGCAATATGCTGCTTGGTTGGCTGCCGGGTTTCCTGGGGGATATTCCGTTCCTTCGGGTAGGTCTTCCCGCCATTCTTTCGGTGTACTTTGATGTGTTCAGCGGCCTGATGCAGGCATTCATCTTCGCCATGCTCACCATGCTGTATGTGGCCACCGGGTTCCCCGAAGAAGAATACGAAAAGCGTCAGGCAAAGAAAAAGAAAGAAGCTTTGCCTGCTGCACAATAAATCAAGTGAATCAAATTTGAGGAGGTTCTCATCATGCTCGAACTCGCTATTGG
>JAZUQI010000104.1:0-8716 GCA_045605625.1 Clostridia bacterium | reverse complement strand
AAATTCTTTCGGCGGCACACATTGGGCAAATGTACATTGCTTGTTCCGCAGGAAGGGTGCAGGGGCAATGCCCCTGCTGGGGGGATGGGGGGTGAAACCCCCGAAAATACCTTACCGCTCCGTCAATTGCTGGATGAGATCGTTCACCAGATTATAGAGGGAGGGGGAGGCGCTCATTTCTTCTTTTACCTTGTTGCAGGCATGGTTGACGGTGGAATGATCCCGTCCGCCGAAGCAATCGCCGATCATGGTGAGGGGGGCGGCCACCACTTCCCTTGCGATGTACATGGCGATCTGGCGGGGTACGGTCACATCCCGGCTGCGGCGGCTGCTTTTCAGGTCTGCCACGGTGACGGTATAGTAATTAGCCACCACGTCCATCACATCCTGGCAGGTAACGTGCCGGGGTTCGTTGTGGACGAACACTTCTTTCAGGGCTTCCTCGGCCAGCTGCTGGTCCACCGCCCGGCCGGTGAGGGAGGAATAGGCCACAAGCCGGGTGAGGCAGCCTTCCAGTTCCCGGATATTGGAGGAAACACGTTCTGCGATCATGGTGAGCACCTGGGGATCCACGTGCAGCATTTCGTTTTCCGCCTTCTTTTGCAGGATGGCGGTGCGGGTTTCCAGGTCCGGCTTGGAGATATCGGCGGTGAGGCCCCATTCAAAGCGGCTGCGCAGCCTTTCTTCCAGCTTGGCGATTTCCTTGGGCGGCTTATCGGAGGAGAGGATGATTTGCTTCCCGGCGGTGTGGAGGGCATTGAAGGTGTGGAAGAATTCTTCCTGGGTGCCCACTTTGCCGGCCAGGAACTGGATATCATCCACCATCAGCACGTCAATATTGCGGTATTTTTCCCGGAACTCCATCTGGGTTTTTTTGTTGAGGGAGTTCACCATTTCGGTCATGAACATTTCGCAGGTGATGTATTTCACCCGCACGTCCGGCTTCTGGGAGAGAATATAGTGGCCGATGGCGTGGAGCAGGTGGGTTTTGCCAAGGCCGGCGCCGCCGTAGATGAACAGGGGGTTGTAGGCGTCCGCCGGGGCTTCGGCCACGGCCAGGGCGGCGGCGTGGGCAAAGCGGTTGTTGCCCCCCACCACGAAGGTATCGAAGGTGTATTTGGGGTTCAGCCCGGCACTTTCTGCCGGTTTTTCGTTCTGGGGCAGGCTGCCTTCTTTGTATTCCTCTGCCTGGGCTGGGGTCAAAATCTGGGCTTTCACGGTGCGGCCCATCACCTGGGAGAGGGAATTGCTGATCAATACCGCATACCGGGGCACCACGAACTGGTGATAAAATTCCGTAACGGCTTCAATAAAAAACTGATCGTCAGTAAAACCAAGGGGCTTGAGGGCCGCCTTGATCCAGGTATCGAAGGTAACTTGCGTCATTTCCGTGCGCATAATGGAGCAGGCTTGCTCCCAGATGATCGTCTTATCCAACGTGTTTCTCTCCGCTTCTGCATGAGCCATGCATGTTTAGGATGAATCCCCCATGCCCCGATGGGCTGAAAAAAATATACCCGTTGAGGGCAAATGGCCCGCGGGCTGTGGATAACTTTTGGGGAAAACTTGCTTTCTTTTAAACCACGATGTAATCATACCACCATTTTCCCCTTTTTTCAAGGGTTTTGCCGGAATTTGGCCCGGGTTTGGGGCCATGCATGCTATGAATTGTGGATAACTTTGAAATTCAATCCATGGTGTTGCAAATGGATTTCCTCCACAAGTGGTGGCGCAAGCAAATGTTCGCATGCTGCAAATTTATGCAGAATACGCATAAACATGCATCTTCATAACTTTTTTGTAATAGATTGCCAGAAAAGTTAATAATTCCGGGAACGAAAAAAACCGGTTGCGAAGGCGGCTTCATGTGTATTACAATAAAAAGGATGAGAAACGGAAAGGAACAAGCGCCCATGATCTATCTGGTGGAAGATGATACCGGCATCCGGGAATTGATGTGCTACACCCTGACGGCCTCCGGCTTTGCCGCCCAGGGGTTTGACCGGGGGGAAAAGCTGTGGCAGGCCATTGAAAAGGAAAGGCCCCAGCTGATCATCCTGGATATTATGCTGCCGGGGGAAGATGGGCTGTCCATCCTGAAAAAGCTGCGCAGCCGGGGCAGCACGGCGGCCATTCCGGTGATTATGGCCACGGCCAAGGGCACGGAGTATGATAAGGTGATCGGCCTGGATCTGGGGGCGGATGATTACCTGGCCAAGCCCTTTGGCATGATGGAAATGGTGAGCCGGGTGAAGGCGGTGCTGCGAAGGGCCGGAAATGCCTTGCAGGAAAAGCGCCTGCGTGCCGGGGAGATTGTGATCAGCCCCGAAGAACATACGGTGCTGGTGAAGGAACAGAAGGTGCAGCTGACGCTGAAGGAATTTGAACTGCTGCGTTTGTTTGTGGAGCGGCCGGGCCATGTGTTTACCAGAGAAAAGCTGCTGCTGCGCATCTGGGGCAGCGATTTTGTGGGGGAAACCCGGACGGTGGATGTGCATATCGGCACCCTGCGGGGCAAGCTGGGGGATGCCGGCAGCCTGATTGAAACGGTGCGAGGCGTGGGCTATCGGCTGAATACGGAAGGGGAAAAGAATGTTTAACCGGATTTTCAAGGCGGCGCTGTGGATGGCCCTTTTGGTGCTGGTGGCCATGATGGCCCTTGGGGTGGCGGTGATGATGAAACTGCAGGGGTGGAGCGATGAAATTGCCCTGTATTTCCTTTTGCCGGGGCTGGGCATCGGCGGCCTTGCCTTTTCCCTGTGCGGCGTGGCGGCCCATGTGACGGCGGAAAAGATGGCCGCATCCTTAAACGCCATTTCCCCCGAACAGCCCTTAAACGAAACGGAATTTCCGGAAATAGCCCCCCTGGCCCGGCAATTGAGCGCCATGCAGGCGGAATACAGCCGCAAGCAGGAAGAATTTGAACTGACCACCAAGTATATGACGGAAGGGTTGGTGCTGCTCAACCCCGAGGGCAAGGTGCTGAGCGTGAACGATGCCACCCGGCGGATTTTCCATTTTGATATGCAGGTGGAAGGCCGGGATATTTTGTTCCTTTACCCTTCGGATACCTTGCGCACCCTGCTTTCCCGGGCGAGAGAGGGAGAGCATGGGGAGGAAACGTTCCATCTGAGAAATTCCGCCTATCAGGTGAATGCCAGCCCCATTTTTCAGGGCGGCAAGGTAAGCGGCATTGTGCTGTTTGTGTTTGATATCACCCAGCGGGAACAGGCGGAAAAGATGCGCCGGGAATTTTCCGCCAATGTGAGCCACGAACTGAAAACCCCCCTGCAAACCATTTCCGGCTGTGCGGAGCTTTTATCCGGCGGCATGGTGAAGGGGGAAGATGTGCCCCGGTTTTCCCAGCAGATTTATACCGAAGCCCGGCGGATGATTGCCCTGGTGGATGATATCATCAAGCTTTCCCGGCTGGATGAAGGGGAAAGCAGCCTGGGCAAGGAATGGGTGGATGTACTGGAAGTGGCCCGGAAAACGGCGGAGGTGCTGGCCCCGGCGGCCCAAGGGGCCCGGGTGCAATTGCAGGTGGAAGGGGAAAGCGGCCAGGTGCTGGGCGTTCCCCAGCTGATGGAGGCCATTGTATACAACCTGTGTGATAACGCCATCAAATACAATCGGGAAAACGGCAAAGTGCATGTGCAGGTGAAAAAGGAAAAAAGCAAAGTGGTTTTAACCGTATCCGATACCGGCATCGGCATTCCCATGCACCAGCAGGAGCGGGTATTTGAACGGTTTTACCGGGTGGATAAAAGCCACTCCAAGAAGGTGGGGGGCACGGGCCTTGGCCTTTCCATTGTGAAGCATGCGGCCAAGCTGCACCAGGCGGAGATTGCGCTGGAAAGCGAACCGGGAAAGGGCACAAAGGTTACGGTTGTGTTTCCGGGAAAAAACGGATAATTTACAATACAATAAAAAACCGGCACTTTACATAAACTTTACAAAGGGCTGGTTTTTTTTTGATGTTTTTCATGGTAAACTGACTTCGTTGTTGTGGAAAAACAAAGGAAAACATCCTGAAAGCATAAAGGAGAAAAGAAAGATGGATCATTGGTTATTCAGTGTACTCACCATGGTGGGGGGCCTGTGCCTGTTCCTGTTTGGCATGAATGTGATGGGCCAGGGCCTGGAACGCCGTGCCGGCGGCAGCCTGCGCACCCTGCTCAGTAAACTGACGGAAAACAAAATTGCCGGCTTCCTCACCGGCCTTGGCGTGACGGCGGTGATTCAGTCCTCTTCCGCCACCACGGTGATGGTGGTGGGCTTTGTAAACTCCTCCATGATGACCCTCAAGCAGGCCATCAACGTGATCATCGGCGCCAACGTGGGCACCACGGTGACGAGCTGGCTGGTGGCCATGACGGATATTCCCGGCGGCGCAAGCTTCGTGCTGAAGCTGCTCAAGCCCACCGCATGGACGCCTGTTCTGGCCCTTATCGGCCTGATTTTCTACATGTTCTGCAAGAGCAACAAGAAAAAGGATAGCGGCACCATCCTGCTGGGCTTTGCCACGTTGATGGTGGGCATGGAAACCATGACCGGCGCCGTGGGCTTTCTGGAAGATCAGGATTGGTTCCGCAACCTCTTCCTCATGTTTGAAAACCCTGTGCTGGCCCTGCTGGCCGGTGCGGTTTTGACCGGCATCATCCAGTCCTCCTCCGCTTCCGTGGGTATCATTCAGGCCCTGACGGTAACCGGCGCCATCACCAACGGCGTGGCCATTCCCATGATTATGGGTACCGGCATCGGCACCTGCGTGACGGCCATGCTTTCCGCCATCGGCGCCAAGCCCGAGGCCAAGCGTGCCGCCGTGGCCCATCTGCTGTTTAATATCATTGGCTCCGTTATCCTGCTGCCCTTCTACTGGCTGGCCAAGGATATGCTGCAGCCGGCCATTCTGGCGGAAAAGGCCACCATGGTGGGCGTTGCTGTGATCAACACCATGTTCAAAATTGTGATCACCCTCCTTCTTCTGCCCTTTGCCGGGTATCTGGAAAAGCTGGTGTGCCGCATTGTGCATGATTCCAAGGAAGAAGAAAAGAAAGTGGAACTGGATTCTCGTCTGCTGGCAACGCCTCCGGTGGCCCTGCAGCAGTGCGGAAACGTGATCCGGGATATGGCTGAGGTTTCCATCCGGGCTTTCAAAAATGCCCTGCGCAGCCTCAATGACCCGGCCCCGGAACTGGCGGAAAGCATCCGGGCGGATGAAAACCTGTCGGACCATTATGAGGATGTGCTGGGCACCTTCCTCATCCAGCTCAGCGCCGAAAGAATGAGCCAGGCCGACAGCGAAGAAGCCACCAAGTTCCTCAAAGTGATCGGCGATTTTGAACGCATCTCCGACCATGCGGTGAACATCCTGGAATCCGCCGAAGAAATGCGGGATAAGAACCTGACCATGACCGAACAGGCCTCCCGGGAATTTGCCACTTTCTCCGCCGCTGTGGAAGAAATTCTGGATAACAGCCTGCAGGCCTTTGTGAATAACGATCTCGTTACCGCCCTGAACGTGGAACCTTTGGAACAGGTGATTGATAAAATGCGGGATAAGCTGCGTGACCGCCACATCAAGCGCATGCAGCAGGGCGAATGCAGCATCGGCATGGGCTTTGTGTGGAGCGATCTGCTTTCCAATCTGGAACGCACTTCAGATCATTGCTCCAACATCGCCGGCTGTGTTATCGATACGGCCCACCATAACCTGAACGTGCACGAAGAATTGAACGCCGTGCGCAGCGGTAACGCCCAGTTCACCGCCACCTTTGAAGCTTATCAGAGGAAGTATTCCTTGCAATAAACCAAACGAAAACAGGCTGCTCCGCTTGGAACAGCCTGTTTTTTGCTATTAAGACTCAATCCTTCCGTTCATCGCCCCAGAAGAACACGGCCACGGTGCCGGGGCCGGTATGGCTGCCGATGGTGGTGCCGATGTTATTGATCAGCACATGGCCCTTCAGGTTGCGGAAGGTGCCTTCGATCAAATCCGCCACGGCCTTGGCATCGTCGTAGCAATCGGAGTGGCAGATGTAGCACTTATCGGCATAGCTGACGCCGTTCTTTGCGTGCTGTTCCATCATTTCCACAATGCGGAAAATCACCTTTTTCTTGGTGCGCACCTTTTCCCGGGGGATCAGTTTGCCTTCGTTGCTTACATTCAGCAAGGGGCAGATTTTCAGCATGGAGCCAAAGAAGCCGCTGGCCTTGGAAATGCGGCCGCCTTTGACGTAGAAGGTCAGGTCCGTGGAGAAGAACCAGTGGTGCATGAACAGCCGGTTTTCTTCCGTCCAGCGGAACAGTTCATCGATGGTCATGCCTTCATCCCGCTTATCGCAGATGGTGTCCATCAAAAGGCCGTAGCCGGAGGAAGCGGCCAGGGAATCCACCACGTAAATTTTCCGGTCCGGATACTTTTCCATCAGCTCCATCTGGGCCATGTGGGCGCTGCTGCAGGAGCCGGAAAGGCCGCTGGACAGGGAAACGTGCAGAATATCCTTGCCTTCTTCCAGGAAGGGGGTGAAATAAGCCACATATTCTTCCTTATTCACCTGGCTGGTTTTGGTATCGGCCCCGTCCCGCATGGCCTGATAAAACTTCGGGAAGGGGATGGATTGGCCCAGGTCATCGTTATAGGTTGTATCGTTCAGGGAAAAATGAAAAGGGATGTAATGCATGTTGCGCTGCCGAAAATGTTCGGCGCTCAAATCGGCGGTGGAACAGCAGCTGATAATAAATTCGCTCATGGAGGCACTCCTTTTCTTGCATTGAAAGTGCCGTGGGGAACGGCACAAACTGGGTGTATTTTACCATTTTTTGCTTTTCTTGGCAAGCAAAAAGGGGCCGCAGCCCCTCTACGCTTTCGGTTTATTGGCTCTACCGGCAGTAGAATCGTTGAAATCTCAATCTCTGCGGCGGTTCAGAAGGCTCAAAAGCCGAAGCAGCTGCAGCAGAGCGGACACGAAGGACGCCACATAGGTGAGGGCGGCGGCGCTGAGCACTTTTTTCACGCCCTGTTCTTCTTCATTGGTCAAAAACCCGGCGCCGTTCAGCATGGCCACCGCCCGGCGGCTGGCATCAAATTCCACGGGCAGGGTGATGAGGGAAAACAGCACCACCGCCGCAAAGGCAATGATGCCGGCCACCATCAGCAGCTCAAAGGAAAACAGGATGCCGGCAAAGAAAATGGGCCAGGCCAGGTTGGAACCGATGTTCACCACCGGCACCATCAAAGATCGCAGGGCCAGGAAGGGATAATTCTGGGCCTTTTGCAGGGCGTGCCCGGCCTCATGGGCGGCAATGCCCAGGGCGGCCACGCTGGAAGAGGCATACACCCCCCGGGACAGGCGCAGGGTGTTGGAGGAGGGATCATAATGATCCGTCAGTTCGCCGTTGACCTGCTGAATCTGCACGTCCCCGGCCCCGTGCTGGCGAAGTAACTGGGCCACCGCCTCACAGGCCGGCACACCGCTGCGGGTGGGCACCCGGCTGTATTTGCTGTAGGCGCTTTTCACCCGGGCCTGGGCCCACAGCCCCAGCAGCAGCCCGGGAATTACCCACAGGATGGTACTGTCAAAATACATAAGAAACGCTCCTTTCGGGCAGAAAATTTGCTTTCGGTTCTCCCTTAGTATATCACAAAGCGGCGAAAAAAGTACAGGCTGTTTCTGCTGTTTTTCCGTCGCCCTGCTTTTTGATGATCTTCTTTGGCCTATCATGGCACAAAAATGAGCGCCCATTGGCCCCTTACGGCACAAAAGCGGAAAAGGGCGGTTGACAGGAAAAGGAAACCTTGCTATAATGAACACGCAAAGAGAACGTTTGTTCGCATTTAACAAGGAGGGAATTTCCATGCGATCCAATTGTATTTATACACAAGTGATGGTTCAGATGTACATGAAGGGGTGGAATATGCGGGATCTGGCGGACGGCGCCGGGATGAGCTATGTATCCCTGCGGCGGAAACTGCGGGGGGAAAGCCCGGTGCTGCTGGATGAAGCCTTTTCCATCCGAAAGGCCTTGCAGGTGCAAATGCCCCTGGATGCGCTGTTTGAAAAGCGGGTGGCCTCTTGACCCCGGCGGATATGCATTACGCCCTTTCGGAAGAGGGCATCCGGGATACCAAGGCCTTTTTGCACCGCAGCCGGGAAATTGAAAATGAACTGGCCCTGATGCACGCCAGGATGGATCAGTGGCGAAAACGCAAGGCCCTGCTCTCCGCCGATGGCCCTTCCTGCCGGGAAAAGGAAGAACTGCTTTCCGTTATGGCCCAAACCGAAGCCGCTATCCTGAACGCTTACCACGCCCTCATCCAGGTGGAAAAAAACGTGGAAAAGCTGATTTTGCGCTTGCCGGAACGCAATCACCGCATGGTGCTGGAGCTTTATTACCTGCACCATTTATCCTTCCTTTCCGTGGCAGAAAAAATGCACATGGATGAACGCCATGTGTACCGGGTGTTTAAGAAGGCGCTGGAAATGGCCTCGCTGCACAGGGTGGAGGGAAAAGAAGCGTAGGGGGAGGTTTTGTGGGGCGTTGCCCCACGCCCCAGCAGGGGCATTGCCCCTGCACCCTTTTCCGGATGGAGTTCCGTGTATTTTCAAAAGCGCCTTTCCCGGTGCATGGCTGGGGAATATACGGTGTGATCCACGGGCGGGGCGGCAATTTTATTGCCGCCTGCCGGATGCCCGGGGCATCCGGGGAAAAT
>JAZUQI010000103.1:0-7180 GCA_045605625.1 Clostridia bacterium | reverse complement strand
CGGGGCGTTGGCCGGACGGCCATAGGGGCCCTGGGGATTCGCAGGACGGCCAAACTGCTGCTGGCCTTGAGGATTGGCAGGACGGCCATAGGGGCCCTGGGGCCGGGCGGCACCCTGCTGGGGTGCGGCAGGCCGGGGCTGCTGCTGGGCCTGGGGCTGCGCCGGACGGGCGGCAGCAGGCTTCTGGGCAGCAGGCGCCGGGGCAGGCTTTTCTTCCTGCTTGGGAGCCTCTTCCTTTACGGCAGCGGCAGGCTTTTCTTCGGCCTTCACTTCGGGCTTTTCTTCCTGCTTGGCTTCCGGTTTTGCTTCTTTCTTTTCTGCGGCTTTGGGGGCTGCAGGGGCAGGCTTTTCTTCCTGCACGGGGGCCTTTTCCGCCGCCTTTACAGGCTTTTCTTCCTTCACAGCCTCTTTTTTGGGTGCAGCTTCTGCCTTGGGCGCTGCTTCCTCTTCATCCGGCATGGTCCAGGCCTTGGTATGCTGCTGCGCCAGGATCTTCTGTTCTTCCTGGTGCTTGCGAGCCTGCTCTTCTTCCTGTTCCCGCTGGAAACGGGCTTCCTGCTTGCGCAGCGTTTGCATCAGCGCATCAATATTGCGCCGAATATGCGCCGCTTCTTCCAGAATCACGCCCGACTGCTGATTGATTTCTTTTGTAGCTTCTGCCAATTTTACCTTGGTCATTCGATGCTTGCACCCCCGCCATATCGGCAATGAAATGATTTATGTCAATGAATTATCCGCTTGGTTCAGGATCTGGGCCACCTGATCGCAAATACCGCCTTTTTTCAGGCAGGCTGCCATCCGCCCTTCCCTGCCGCATGCCCTGTCCAACAGGGCCGCTTCCATGATATGCACCGGCACCCGGCGAAAAGCACAGGCGTCCATCAGCTTCTTTTTCGTGTTTTCGGATGCCCCTTCATCCACCAGCACCAGTGCGGCCTTACCGGCCTTAATTTCCCGCAGGGCCAAATCCGCCCCGGCGGTAAGCTGCCCGGCCCGCATGGCCAGCCCCAGCAACCCTTCAAGCTTCGCCATCGGTTTCCTCCAATGCGTGAAGCGCATCCATGAGGGCCTTGTGGGTTTCTTCCCCCAAGGTGCAGGAGAAGGCCCTTTCCAGCTGCTTTTGCTTCAGCGCCTTTTGCAGGCACTGGGCATTGCGGCAAACATAGGCCCCCCGGCCGGGCTTGCGGCCCGTCACATCCATGGAAATTTCCCCTTCCGGGGAGCGCACCACACGGATGAGGCTTTTTTTCGGCTGCATTTCCCGGCAGCCAACGCACATGCGCATGGGCGTTTTTCTTTCTTTCATGGATTTCTCCTCAAAACTTATGTTTATTCAATATCGTCGTCCAGTTCGGGCAGCAGGTAATCTTCTTCGTCGTATTCATCGGCGATCACCTGGCCGTCCCCCACCTTCAGTTCCGGCAGTTCCAGCTGCATCAGTTCTGCGGCCTGGGTCTGGGATTTGATATCGATTTTCCAGCCGGTCAGCTTAGCGGCCAGGCGGGCGTTCTGCCCTTCCTTGCCGATGGCCAGGCTGAGCTGGTTATCCATCACGATCACCCGGCAGATTTTTTCCTTTTCGGAAACATACACGCTCACCACATGGGCCGGGTTCAGGGCGTTGGCCACGAATTCGGCCGGGTCTGCGCTCCACTTGATGATATCGATCTTTTCGTTCTTCAGTTCGCTGACCACTTTATCCACACGGATGCCGCGGGGGCCCACGCAGGCGCCCACGGGATCGATGGCGGCATCGGAGGAGGCCACGGCAATCTTGGTGCGGCTGCCGGCTTCCCGGGCGATGGACTTGATCTGCACGATGCCGGTGGCAATTTCCGGCACTTCCATTTCAAACAGCCGCTTTACAAGGCCAGTGTGCACACGGCTTACCGCCACCTGCGGGCCGCTGGATTCGCCCCGGCCGGCACGGTACACCTGCAGTACATACACCTTGATATGGTCGCCGGGGCGGTATTCCTCCCCGGGCATAAATTCGCTCTTGTTCAGCACACCCCGGGTGGCACCAAGTTCCACATACACATTATCCTGATCCACCCGTTCCACAATGCCGGTGAGGATTTCATTTTCTTTTTCGATGTATTCGTCGTAAATCTTGCCCTTTTCCAGTTCACGCATGCGCTGGAGAATCACCTGCTTGGCCGTCTGGGCGGCCACACGGCCGAAATCCCGGGGCGTCACTTCGATTTCCACAATATCCCCCAGTTCATAATTGGGGCGAATCTGCCGTGCCGCTTCCAGGGTGATCTGCTGGTTATCATCTTCCACCACATCCACCACCACTTTGCGGGCAAAAATCTGCACGTCATGTTCCCGGCTCATCACCACGGACAGGTTGGTGGAAGCGGATTCATTCTGGGCAGTGGTGTACTTGGCATATTTGCGGTACGCCGCCTTGCAGCCTTCTTCCACGGCGGTGATAATCTGCTCGGCATTGATATCCTTGGCCTTGGCCAGATTTTCGATAGCATCAAATATTTCGGACTTGCGATTTGCCATTTTTTCAAACCTCTGCTTTCTCTATACTCAAAAGAATTATTCTTCTTCGTCCAATGCACTCAGATCCGGCACCAGCCGCACCTGGGCCACGCTTTTGCGGGGCAGGGCAATTTCCGCTTCCCCCTGCAAAATCACCACTTTGTTTTCATCCATCCGCACCAGGGCGCCCTGCACCGTTTTTTGCCCGTTCAGGGGCTTATACAGCTTGGCCGCCACTTCCAGGCCGATGGAAGCGTCAATATCCCGCTGGGATTTGATGGGCCTGTCAATGCCCGGGGAGCATACTTCCAGAAAATCATAATCATAATCTTCCAGGGAAGGCTGCACGGCCCGGTGGAATTTTTCACAGTCATCCAGGGTGATGCCGCCGTCCTTATCGATGTAGATGCGCAGATACCGGCCGGTGGGCTCTTTTTCCATGGCCACATCGCACAGGTAGTATTCCAGCTTCCCGGCGAAGCGTTCACACAGGGCGGTGATTTTTTGCATGTTGGCATTTTTAGGGGGCATAGGTTACTCCTTTTCAGGCTTAAAAATACACAAAGAGTGGGTTACAGCCGCAAACAAACACCTTTCCGGGACACGGAATAAACCTCCGTTTTCCCGTCCAGTGCATTGCAGCTCCCACTCTTCGCTAAACCCTTCTTTCTTTTCAGGACAAATGTTTCTTTCAGGTGCAGCCGTTTCCTTTCTACGGCAGCACAGGCCCGCTCATGCGCACCTTATTGGTAGTATAGCACACCAACGCCCAAATTACAAGCGTATTTTTGCCAAAAAACCTTGACAAAAGCCCCTCTTTTCCGCTGTTTTTCGGCGAAAATGATCCTCGAAAAAAAAGTTTATAAAAATATGAAAAAATTATTTTTTTCAGCAGGAAAAAAAGGAAGGACGGCGAATACATTCATATTAGCTCAATTCTGGGGTGGTAAAGGGGATGCCTTGTGTTCTCGCAGCACATGCCGGGTACTGCGCCGGCGTAAGAAAGGCCATGGAAATGGCCCATCTGGCAGCAGAGGAAGCATTGCAAAAGGGCGTTCCCTGCTATTCCCTGGGGGCCCTGATTCATAACCCCCAGGCCACGGCGGCCCTGGCCCAAAAGGGCGTGCGCCAGGTGGATGAGCTGAGCGAAGCAAAAAACGGCATCATGCTGCTGCGCAGCCACGGGGTAAGCCCGGATGTGTACGCCGCCTGTGAACGCCAGGGCCTGGATATCCGGGATTGCACCTGCGCCTATGTGAAGGCCCTGCACCAAGTGGTGGCGGAAAGCCAGGTGCCGGTTTTGCTCATTGGCGAAAAGGAACACCCGGAAGTACAGGGCACGGCAGGCTGGTGCCCCGGGGAATGCCACATCATCGAAAACGAAAGCGATGCCATGGCCCTTCCCCCCATGGAAAGCGCCCTGTGCGTTTCCCAAACCACCTTCCCCATGGAACGCTGGGAAAGCATTACCGGCATTCTGGAAGGCAAAATCAAAAACCTGCAAAAAAAATGCACCATCTGCCTGGCCACCGCCCGCCGCCAGGAAGCGGCCAGGGAACTGGCAAGGAAGGCAGATGCCATGATCGTTGTGGGCAGCAGAATGAGCGCTAACACCCGCAAGCTGTATGAAGCCTGCAAGGCCCTTTGCCCACGCACCTGTTTGGTGGAACGTGCTGCGGAAATACCGCCGCACTTTGGAAATATCCACACGGAATACATAGGAATAGCCGCCGGCGCATCCACACCGGATTGGTCATTTAAGGAGGTTGTCACACTTATGAACGACATGGAACTCATCAACCAGGAAACCCAGGAGCCCGCCACCAATGATACCCCCGCTTTCACGATGGAAGACATCGAGAAAACCGTGGTACGCATCCACAACGGCCAGACCGTAACCGGCACCGTGGTCCAGATCACGGAAGACGAAGTTTGCGTAAACATTGGCTATAAGTCCGACGGGCTCATCAAGAAAGCCGACCTGGTGGACAAGGACGTAAAACTCGGCGATGAAATTGAGGTTGAGGTCGTCAAAGTGAACGACGGCGAAGGCAACGTCCTGCTCTCTCAGCGCAACATCGTGAACCGCAAGGCTTGGGAAGCGCTGATGGAAAAATTTGAAAACAACGAATACATCGACGCCGTGGGCAAGGAAGCCGTCAAGGGCGGCCTGCTTGCTTCCATCGAAGGCGGCATCCGTGCTTTCGTTCCTGCTTCTCAGCTGGCCAGCCGCTATGTTGAAAAGATTGCCCAGTTCGTGGGCCAGGAAATGAAACTGAAGATCATCGATGTTGATAAGCAGAAGAAGCGCATCGTGGCCAGCCGCAAGCAGGTAGTGGAAGAAGAAAACGCCGCCAAGAAGGCTGCTGCCTGGGAAAAGCTGGTGGAAGGCGAAACCATCACCGGTATCGTGCGTCGCTTTGCTGATTTCGGCGCTTTTGTGGATCTGGGCGGCGTGGATGGCCTCATCCATATCACCGACCTGGCCTGGAGCCGTGTGGGCCATCCCTCTGACGTGCTGCAGATCAACCAGGAAGTGGAAGTGAAGGTTCTGTCCCTGGATCGGGAACGGGAACGCATCCAGCTGGGTTACAAGCAGCTGCAGCCCAAGCCCTGGGATAACATCGAAGAAAAGTATCCCGTCGGCCTGATTCTGGAACGCGAAGTGGTTCGCATTCGTCCCTTCGGCGCTTTCATTGAACTGGAACCCGGCGTGGACGGCCTGGTGCACATCTCCCAGTGCGCCCTGACCCGCGTGGCCAAGGTGGAAGACGTGCTGAGCGTTGGCCAGGTTGTGGCCGTGAAGGTGCTGGCTGTGGATCCCGAAGCCAAGCGCATCAGCCTGAGCGTGCGTGAAGCCCTGGCTGACAATGCCTTCGAAGAAGGCGACGATATGGAAATCCCCGGTGAAGCCGAAGAAGTGTGCGCTGAAGAAGCTCCCGTGGAAGAATAATCCATAAAAATCAAAACCATGCAGGGCTGTCGGGCCGGGCAAGCTGTCCGCCGGGCAGCCCTGTTCTATTGGAGGAACGAATTGATGAAAAAGTTCATTCCGCTTTTGCTGCTTTTGCTGTTGGTATGCCTGCCGGCCCTGGGGGAAGAAGCCCGGGATCTTACCGCCGATTGCGAAATCACCCTCTCCCCCGGCAAGTATAAAACCCTGGATCGTATCTGCGACCGGGATTGGCACACCATCTACCTCAGCAATAAAATGAAAAACCCCTCCGTCACCGTCAAGGCCCCCAAGGATGAACCCATGCACGGCGTGTACGTTTGCTTCGGGGATAAGCTTTCCCCCTGGCAGGTGCAGGCCAAAAAGGGCGGCGAATGGGTGACGGTGTACGAAAGCGAAGGGCTGTATGCCCATGAATTTGCCCCCCTTGACGGGGAAAAGCAAATCCGCATCCTGCCCAAATCCACCAAAAGCACCACGCTGTGCATCGGCGAATTATTCGTTTACGGCCAAGGGGATTTGCCCGATACCGTGCAGTTCTGGCAGCCCGCCCCGGAAAAGGCAGATCTGATGGTGCTTTCCGCCCACCCGGATGACGAAGTTTTGTTCTTCGGCGGCGCCATTCCCTATTACGCCGGGGAACGGCAGATGGACGTGGTGGTGGTGTACATGACCTGCAATATGATGGAGCGGCGCAGCGAACTATTGAATGGCCTGTGGACCTGCGGCGTGAAAACCTACCCTGTGGTGGAAGATTTCTGGGATAAGTATTCCACCAAAGTGGCCACCATCTACGATGCCTGGGGCAAAACCGCTTCCCAGAAATTCATCGTGGAACAGCTGCGGCGCTTCAAGCCCGAAGTGGTAATCACCCACGACGTAAACGGCGAATATGGCCACGGCGCCCACAAAACCTGCGCTGACCTGATGCAAACATGCATCCCCCTGGCCGCCAACCCGGATAAGCACACCGCTTCCGCCACGCAATACGGCCCCTGGGAAGTGAAAAAGCTGTACCTGCACCTGTACAAGGAAAACCCCATCGAAATGGACTGGGATCAACCCCTTTCCGCTTTCGGCGGCAAAACCGGCTATGAAATGGCGGTGGAAGGCTATAACTGGCATTTCTCCCAGCACGATCAAGGCCAGAAAGATAAAAAAACCGGCAAGTTTGAATACTTCATCGTGGAACCCAAGGACAGCGATTACAGCTGCTATCGCTTCGGCCTGGCCCACACCACCGTGGGCCTTGACGTGGAAAAGAACGATTTCTTTGAAAACATCCCGGCGGAATAACAGCATAAAAAATAGAGCAGAGGCCATCAAACCCCTGCCCAGACTGTCAAAAAACCATTCTGGGGATGCTGAAGGGGCCGCAGCCCCTTCATGTGTAATCCGCAGGGGTGGCTTTGCCGCCCCGAGGGCCGAACCTGCCGCTGCCTGTGGCAGATACAGGCAGGTGAAGGCCCAATGAGGCACAGAGTTCATGCCGCTTGTGCGGCAATGAACGACAATGCCGAATTGTGAGCAGGCGCCTATGGCGCTTCCTCTATCAATTTACGGCCGTAAAAATAGGGTTTGCAGCTTCTATGAAGATGCTGCAAACCCATTTTTACAGTAAATGTGATGCCACGATTGAAAAACAGCTTTTGCTGATTTTCAATCGCTGGGTGTCAAAAATACTTTTTTGACACCCAGAACAGAGGCCATCAAACCTCTGCCCTTTTTCTT
>JAZUQI010000102.1:0-2657 GCA_045605625.1 Clostridia bacterium | reverse complement strand
CATTTGTCTTCCTAAGCCCGCTTGGCCTCCGTCTTCTTGGCATCCGGGGTGGGGGCCATGAACAGCATTTGTTCCTTGCTGATGGGATGGGCGAAGGACAGCCGGAAGCCCCACAGGGCAATCTGCTGGCCGCGCTTGCCGTTGCCATAGCGGTTATCGCCCCAGAGGGGATAGCCGTGATGCTGCATCTGCACCCGGATCTGGTGGGCCCGGCCAGTTTCCAGCTGGATGGCCACCAGGGACAGGCCGTCACGCCTTGCAATGGTGCGGCCATGAAGGATGGCTTCCTTGCCTTCCGCCTTGCGATAGGAGGGCACAACGGACACCCGGTTGTTTTCCTCGTCTTTCACAAGGTAATCAACATAGGTGAATTGATCCGGCGCATCGCCTTCCACCACGCACACATACTGGCGGTTCAGTTCATGCACACGCACCTGTTCGGACAGCCGGGATGCTGCCTTGCTGGTGCGGGCAAACACAAGCAGGCCGCCCACGGGCCGGTCCATCCGGTGCACCAGGCCGATGTAGGCTTCGCCGGGTTTATTATAAGTTTCTTTCACGTAGGCCTTGATCTGGTCCAGCAGGCTTTCATCCCCGGTGGCGTCGGATTGGGTGAGCTGATTGGGCTTTTTCACGGCCACGATCACATGATTATCTTCAAAAAGAATGGTGGGCTTTTCCATTTGTTTACACCTCTTTATTTATTCATCCAACGTCCGGTGGCACCGCAGGGCAGAACGCCGCCGGAGCGCACAGGCAGGCACAGTTCCTGAGAATCAATCACGCCGCTAAAGCGAGAGGAAACGCATTTTTCCAAGATGTTTTGCAGAACTGCCGGCTGGAACCCGGTGGTGTAGCTGTTGATGAAGAAGAAAAGGGGATCCTTGCTTAATACCTGGGCGCAGGTTTCCACCAGGCCGTACAATTCGTTTTCCAGTTTCCAAACTTCGCCGGTGGGGCCACGGCCATAACTGGGTGGATCCATCACTACGCCGTCATAGGTATTGCCCCGGCGGATTTCACGCTTCACAAAGGCCACCGCATCTTCCACGATGAAGCGGAAACTGGTTTCCGGAAGGCCGGAAAGCTCTCTGTTCTCTTTGGCCCACAGCACCATGCCCTTGGCGGCATCCACATGGGTCACGTGGGCGCCGGCCGCAGCACAGGCAAGGGAAGCGCCGCCCGTATAGGCAAACAGGTTCAAAACCTTGGCCCCGGGGCGCTTTCTAATCATCCCGGCCATGGCATCCCAGTTGGCGGCCTGTTCGGGGAAAAGGCCGGTGTGCTTAAAGCCGGTGGGGCGCACGAAAAACTTGAGGTCGTTATAGGTGATTACCCATTTTTCCGGCAGCTTGGTGTGAAAATCCCAGGCGCCGCCGCCCCGTTCAGAGCGGGTGTAATGGGCATCGGCCTTTTGCCATTGCCGTTCATTCTGGCAGGGCCAGATCACTTGAGGATCGGGACGGGCCAGCAAATATTCGCCCCAGCGTTCCAGTTTTTCACCGTTGCCGGTATCCAGCACCTCAAAATCCTTCCATCCGGATGCAATAAACATGGCTTTGCCCATCCTTTCTGCGTAATACACCATCTTGTATTATATCATGCGGTAACGGCCCTTTCAAGAGCGAAAGGGGAAAGAAAGCGAAAAAAGAAGAAAAGAATGAAAGGGGCGCCTGGTAAAATCCGGCAGGGGAAAATGGAAAAAGCAAGGAAGGGGAAGGGCTTTGGTTTTTCAAGATGGATGAAGCTGGAAAAGGCAGGGAAAAAGCAGGGGCTTTGGCAGAATATACCAGGCAAAATGCGCATGAAATAAGGGCTTTTTTCCGTATTTGGTGTGTACAGCCAATGGCTGATACCGTGAAAACACCAAAGGAGGAAATACCCATGAAAACAACAAAACGAATGGCAACCATGCTGCTGTCTGCAGCGCTGGCGGCGGCGCCCATGACCGGTGCCTTTGCGGCGGAATATGCCACTGTGAAGGGCGGCGGGCTGAACCTGCGGGAAACGGCTTCCCTGCAGGCCAAGGTGCTGGGCCAGTACCCCACCGGCACCTGGATTGAAATTGTGGAAAAGGGCGATACCTGGAGCAAGGTGAAGGTGAACGGCAAAAACGGCTTCATGATGAGCAAATACCTTTCTGCTAATCAGGGCGGCAGCACCATGTATGTGCGCACCAATACCGGCATTGGCCTGAACCTGCGCAAGGGCCCGTCCACCAGCAGCGAAATCATCACCTCTTTCCCCATTGATACTGCCGTTACCGTTCTGAAAAAGGGCAACGGCTGGTATCAGGTGAAGGTGGGCGACCAGACCGGCTACATGAGCAGCAAGTATCTTGCCTCTTCCAAGGCGCCCCAGTATACCAAGCCTGTGGACAGCCCCTTTACCGCCACGCTGAAAAACATCAACGGCGGCAGTATTGTGAATTTCCGGCTGTATCCCGGCATGAAAACCAAGGTGCTGGATAAATTGAAGGTGGGCACCCTTGTGACGGTATTGGAAGAAGGCGTGAACTGGAGCAAAGTGCAGCTTTCTGACGGCCGCATCGGCTATGTGAGCACCTATTTCCTGGTAAAATAAGAAGAGATATTAAGGAGAAAAAGGTTTTATTACAAGCGCTGATGGTTCGATTTTTTGACAATCAGTCAACGAAG
>JAZUQI010000101.1:0-6322 GCA_045605625.1 Clostridia bacterium | reverse complement strand
TCAGAAAAACAGCCAGTCCTCTTTTTTTCATCGTCGTTTCCTCCCGGGGCATTACATTTCTTTCTTGCCCGTTCCTTTATTTTGACCGCACTTGCGCATTTCAAACAAAATTTTGAAGGTCACCGCATCGTCAAACCGCCTTAAATCCAGGCCCAGTTCCCTTTGCACCTTATCCAGCCGGTACACCAGGGTGTTTCTGTGGATGTACAGTTGCCGGGCCGTTTCGGACAGGTTCAGGTCCTTCTTGAAAAACATTTCGATGGTATACAGCATTTCATCGCTGAATAATTTCTGGGTGCGTGGATTGAACAAAAGCCCGTAATAGTGATCGGCCACTTCCGGGTTCAGGTCCGACAGGAAGCGCTGCAAATACATGGTGCGGTACATGTGCACCGTTTGCTCCGGCGCATAAATGCGGCCAATTTCAATGGCCCTTCGTGCCTGCCGGTAGGCAGCGTGAAGCTGGCCGATATCCTCCGTCACATCGCTGATGCCGATGGTAACGTTCAGCCCCGTTTCCCCCATCACCGTTTCCTGCAGGGCGAAGCTGAACTGATGCAAATCCTCCTCATCATCCAGCAGGGCGGTATCTTTCAGGTACACGGCGGTATGCTTATCCATATTCACCAGCACGTCATTCCCGGCCAGGGGAAGAATATCCTTCAGAATATCGTAGGCATTGCTGTTTTGCACCTGCACCATGTGCAAAAGCAGCACGCACCTCTCCCCCTTGGTGCGGATGTTGTATTCATCCACCACCGCTTCCAGCTCCGCCAGGGATAAATCATTCTGCAAAATCCGCTGGTAGGCGTTATTGGTATCATTCACGGCGGCGCAGGCCAATTGAATGGTGGAAATCAAAGAATCGCACAGGGTGAGCATATCCCTCACCGATGCCTGATCCGGCCCGGTAATCATCAGAACCAAATGGCTGTCCGCATTACAGGCATAGAAAAAACGCCCGTCCCGGTACACCGCTTCCCCGGCCTGGGCCATGGGGGGCAGCACATAGCGGATATCGCTGGAGGGAATCAGGCTGTTGCCCTCCCTGTCCAGCACGGTGATGGGAATGTTCATTTTTTCCAGAATTTGCTGCAAGCGCATCATCAGGCGGTTTTCCATCTTGCTTCCTCCCCTGCCAAGGACAAAAATCTGTATACATATCCAATGATTATTGTATCACAAAACCTTTTCTTCGTAAATCCCCCATTCTTTTTTGCCGAAAAAAGTCGCTTTTCCACTTTACGGAAAGGGGAAATTGGAGTATGATAATAGAAACAAATCCCATAAGAAAGCGCAGAGGATACACAACATGATATACAATATTTTCAATCCCACGGCCGGTGCAGGCCTTGGCAATAAAATAGGCAAACAGATGGATGAAGCCCTGAAAGCACGTCATGTGCCCGTGCAAAGCTATGCCACCCAGTTTTCCGGCCATGCCACGGCCCTTTCCAAGCTGGCCGTGCAGGAAGGGGCGGATACGGTATTGTCCATCGGCGGCGACGGCACGGCCCTGGAAGTGGCCCGGGGCCTGCTTGGCAGCGACGTGGCCCTTGGCATCATCCCTGCCGGCACCGGCAATGATTTCCGCAAAACCCTGGGCATCCCGGCGGACCCGAACCGGGCCCTGGAAACCGCCCTGCAAAAGCCGGCCCAGGCCACCGATGTGGGGCTGATTAACGGCCAGCTTTTCCTGAACGAAATCGGCACCGGGTTTGACGTGGCGGTATTGGATTATGCCAACAAGGCCAAGAAATACTGCCGGGGGCTGCTGCCCTATCTGTACGGGGTAATTTGCGCCCTGTTCCGTTTCCGGCCCATTCCCATGATTTATTCCATTGATGACGGCCCGGAAGAGGAAAAGGATGTGTTCGTCATTGCGGCGGCCAACGGCGGCATCATTGGCGGCGGCATCACCATTGCCCCGGATGCCAAGGCGGATGACGGCCTGTTGGATATTGTGATTGTGGACCGCATCAAGTGGTATAAACTGCCCCTGCGGCTGATTGGCCTTTTGCGGGGCAAAATTCTCACCTTCCCGGAAACCCATTGCATCCGGGCCACCCGGCTTGCCTTTTCCTCCCCCGGCATGCGGCTGAATGTGGACGGCGAAATCATCACCTCCGCCGCCGCCCAGGTGGAGCTTTTGCCCGGTGCCCTGAAAATTCACCGCTGAAGAAGGAGCTTTCCCATGCACGATAACGCCCATGTGCTGTATTACCGCCAGCCTGCCGCCAACTGGAACGAGGCCCTGCCCCTTGGCAACGGCCGTTTGGGGGCCATGGTGTATGGCAGCGTGGAAAACGAATGCTATTCACTCAATGAAGATACCCTCTGGAGCGGCATCCCCACCCGCCACACCCGGGAACAGGCCCCAGAAACCTATCAAAAAGCCCGGGAATTGGTCATGCAGGGGGAATATGAAGCCGCCCAGCGCCTTTTGGAACAAAACCACACCGGCCTGTGGAGCCAATTATACCTCTCCGCCGGGGATTTGCAGCTTTCCTTCCATTACGCCACCCCCATTGAAGATTACGGCCGCCAGTTGGATTTGCGCACGGCGGTGCATACCGTATTTTACCGCACAAACGGCGTTTCCTATAAACGGGAAAGCTTTGTTTCCCATCCCCATCAATGCCTGGTGATCCGCCTGAGCTGCGATACGGAAGGGGCGCTGGATTTTTCCTTCCGCCTGTGCCCCGCCCTGAATGGGCAGGTGATGCTGGAAAGCAGCGCCGCCAGCCTGCAGGGCAACGCCCCGGTGAACCATTACCATCATCCCTTTGAAGCGGAAAAGAAGGAAGGCCTTCTCTACGGCGAAACCGATGCGGAAAAAGGCATGGGCTATTACGCCCGGGCGGAAGTGGAACACCAGGGGGGCTACACCATCGTCCGGGGCGGCGGCGTGCATGTTTTCGGCGCCACCCAGGCCACCTTGTACCTGGATATCCGCACCTCTTTCAACGGCTGGGATAAGCACCCGGTATTGGAAGGAAAGCCTTATGCGGCCCCCTGCAGGGAAACCCTGCAAACAGCCCGGAAAACGGGATGGGATGCTCTTTTGAGAGCCCATGTAGAAGATCATCAATCCCTGTACAATGCCTGCTTGTTGGATCTGGGCGAGGGCGAAAGCCTTCCCACGGATCAGCGGCTGTATGCCCATGAAGATGGCCGGGAAGATAACGCCCTCTATGCCCTTTACTTCCATTTTGCAAGGTATCTCACCATCGCCTCCTCCCGGCCCGGCACCCAGGCCGCCAATTTGCAGGGCATCTGGTGTGATTTTATCACGCCCCCCTGGAACTGCAATTACACCCTGAATATCAATACCCAAATGAACTATTGGCCCACGCTGCAAACCAATCTTCTGCCCTGCCACGGGCCGCTGGTGCAGCTGGTGGAAGAAGTGGCCGCTTCCGGCCGCCTGGCCGCCCGGGAATGGTATGATGCCCCCGGCTTTGTGGCCCACCATAATACGGATATCTGGCGCATGGCCGCCCCGGTGGGGGCTTCCATAAACGGCTGCTGCCTGTATGCCTGCTGGAATTTTGCCGGGCCCTGGCTTTTGTCCCACCTGTGGGATCAATACCTGTTCACCGGGGATGAAGATTTCCTCCGCCGCACCGTTTTCCCCCTGATGGAGGATGCAGCGGCCTTCTGCCTGTCCCAGCTGACAAAGAATAAAAATGGCCGGTGGGTGTTTGCCCCGGCCACTTCCCCGGAAAATGAATACCTGCTGGATGGCCGGGTGATTGCCCTTTCTCAGCACAGCGCCATGAACCAGGCCCTGATGGAAGAATTGTTCCGCCACCTGCTGGAAGCGGCAAAGGTTTTGCAGCTCCATACGGAATGGACGGAAAAGGCCCGGGAAGTGCTGCCGGATTTGCAGTTATTTGACGTGGGCAAAAACGGGGAACTGCTGGAATGGAACGAAAATTTTGAAGAAAAAGAAATTCATCACCGCCACATTTCCCATCTCTATGGCCTGCACCCCGGCAACAGCATCACCCCGGATAAAACCCCGGCCTGGGCGGAGGCCTGCAAGCAAAGCCTTTTGCGCCGGGGGGATGAATCCACCGGCTGGGCCATGGGATGGCGCATCAACCAATGGGCAAGGCTGAGGGATGGAAACCACGCCCTGCGGCTGATTGACCGGCAATTGAAAGTAGTGGAAGGCCACCGGCCCGGCCAGGCCTCCTATCACGGCGGCGGCACCTACCTGAACCTGTTTGACGCCCATCCTCCCTTCCAGATCGACGGCAATTTCGGTGCCTGCGCCGGCATGGCGGAAATGCTGCTGCAAAGCCATGAGGGCTTCCTGCGGCTGCTGCCGGCCCTGCCGGACAGGTGGAAAGCGGGGCAAATCACCGGCCTTCGGGCCCGGGGCGGCTACACGGTGGATCTTCTTTGGGCGGATGGTAAACTGCAATCCGCCCGGATCACGGCGGACCGGGACGGCACCTTAACCCTGTCCGATGGCCGCACCTTCCCCCACCGGGCCGGGGAAACCATCCGCATCGGCGGATAAATTTCCGTCCTTTGGTTCACCCTCCTTATCAGGGAGGTGAAAAAGGAATGAACAGCAAAAAGAAAGCCCTGTTTCAATGGGCCAATAAAAAGAAAAAGAAAATGACACGGCGGCTGTTCCATTAAGCCGCCCCTGCAAAGGAGGAAACATTCATGGCAAAAATCAAAGCCGGTATTGTGGGCTGCGGCGGCATCGCCAACAGCAAGCATCTGCCCTCCATCCAGAAGGTTGGCCTTTGTGAGATGGTGGCCTTTTGCGACATCGTGGAAGAAAAGGCCCGGGAATCCTGCAAAAAGTATGGCACGGCGGATGCCAAGGTATTCACCGATTACCGGGAGATGCTGAAGGAAGAAATGGACGTGGTGTTCGTTTGCACCCCCAACCGCAGCCATTCGGAAATCACCGTGGCCGCCCTGGAAAGCGGCCGGCACGTGCTGTGCGAAAAGCCCATGGCCATCAATTATGAAGAGGCCCTGAAAATGGTGGATGCCCAGAAGCGCACCGGAAAAGTATTGTCCATTGCCTACCAGAACCGTTACCGTCCGGATAGCCTTTGCCTGAAAGAAATGTGCGACCGGGGGGATCTGGGGGACGTTTACTTCGCCAAGGCCAACGCCATCCGCCGCCGGGCCGTGCCCACCTGGGGTGTGTTCCTCAATGAATATGAACAGGGCGGCGGCCCCCTCATCGATATCGGCACCCATGCCCTGGACTTGACCCTGTGGATGATGAACAACTATAAGCCAAAATATGCCGTGGGCACCACTTACCATAAGCTGAATAACCAAACCCGCACCGGCAACGCCTGGGGGGATTGGGATACCGAAACCTTCACCGTGGAAGACAGCGCCTTTGGCTTTGTGGTGATGGAAAACGGGGCCACCATTCAGGTGAACGCTTCCTGGGCGCTGAACACCCTGGAAGTGGAAGAAGCCTGCACCGTGCTTTGCGGCGACCAGGCCGGGGCGGATATGCACGGCGGCAAGCTGACCATCAACGGCGTCACCTGCGGCCGGCAATACACCCTGAACCCGGATTTCAACGCCGGCGGCGCCGCTTTCTTTGACGGCAATGCCGGGGAACGCCCGGCGGAAAAGGAACACCGGGTGTTCATCAACGCCGTGCAGGGCAAGGGCGAGCTTTGCGTGCTGCCGGAACAGGCCGCCTGCGTCACCCGCATTCTGGAGGCTATTTACACTTCCGCCAAAACGGACCAGCCTGTGTATTTCGATTAAGGCAGGGGCCTGTGCGGCTTCTGTCCCCTGCAGCAGGCCAGGGGCACCCCCCTGAACTCCTTCTGCAAAGAAGTTTTCTTATCCTAAAACGCATTTCTACACGCCCCCTTGTGCAAAGGGGGCCTTTTTTTGCCACCTCATCCGTCAGACTGCGCCTGTCCCCTTCCCCTCCAGGGGAAGGCTTTGGGAGTGTGCCAAAGAAAAGGGGGCGGTTTGCCTCATTGCGGTTATCACAGAACGCTATAAATTTTTAATTCTGCATTCCGAATTCTGCTTTTTTGCGCCACCTCATCCGTCCGCCTGCGGCGTCCACCTTCCCCTCCAGGGGAAGGCTTTGGGGGATGGTAAAAAGACGGGCCGTCCATATAGTACGCAGCGCAAATCGCACTTTTGAAAATCGTGTCTTTTCTTTCATCACAAGTATTTTTTCAAAAAAGCCTCCCTTGTGAAAGGGAGGTGCCCCGAAGGGGCGGAGGGATTGCTTGTTATACGATCCATTCTGAATTTCAAATTGCAAAAAACCGGAAACGGGACGGGAAACCCGTCCCCTACGGAG
>JAZUQI010000100.1:0-5935 GCA_045605625.1 Clostridia bacterium | reverse complement strand
GAACCTGCCGCTGCCTGTGGCAGATACAGGCAGGTGAAGGCCCAATGAGGCACAGAGTTCATGCCGCCTATGCGGCAATGAACGACAATGCCGAATTGTGAGCAGGCGCCCATGGCGCTTCCTCTATCAATTTATATCAATTTACGGCCGTAAAAATAGGGTTTGCAGCTTCTGTGAAGATGCTGCAAACCCATTTTTACAGTAAATGTGATGGAATCGAATGAAAGAGCGTTTTACGCACTTTCATTCGCAGGGTGTCAAAAATTCTTTTTTGACACCCTGATTCCCCCATATTACATGGGGGAAAGGTTTTTTCAGCCGTTGCCGGTTTCCTGTATGTGATCCACCGTAAATTCAATGGGCTCATCCGGCAGCACGCCGTCCATCAGGGCGAACACCACTTTATAGCCTTCCTCGGCATTCTCTTTTTCCGTGATGAACACGTGCCAGCGGCACCAGCTGTTATTATTCTGCACCCGGTACAGCCGGCAGCCCACCTTATATTCCCCAAGGGCGTCCAGGGCAGCCTGGCCTTTTTGTTCCACCAGGGCCTGCAGGGCCAGCTGGATAGCCTCTGCCTGGGTTATTTCCCCTTCCCTTGGCATGGAATATTCGCTGTTCATGGCAGATTGCACTTCCATGGGCCAGAACCGGGAATCTTCGCCGTACTGCTTATGCACCTGCTGGAGGCTGTAATGGTTGGTTTCCACGGAATAATCATAGATGGAGTTTTCCGTGAACCATTGCTGGGGCATCCGCTGGGGATCGCAGGGCTGGTAGCGGTTGGGGTCGCCGCCCAGCTGCAAGAGGAAGTTTTCCGCCACCTGTTCCTTATAGGAGGGTTCCATCAGGGCGGCATCCATCCGGCGCATGGCCTTTTCCAGCTGGTTATAGGCCTGCACGAAAGAAAGGTAATCTTCCGCATTCCACACGCCTTTGGCCAGCAGCGGCGCATTGGGGTTTTGGTTGCCGGTACCGTTTGGATGGAAACGGGTGATGTTTCGGATATGGGTGGTGCCCTTCTCAAAGCTTACCATGAAGCAGCCCGTCCGCTGGGATTCCCGCAGCAGGAAGGCGGTGTTGTTATCCATTTCGCCGTTTGCGATCATCTGCTGGCACAGGGTTTCGCTGTAAGCGATGATGACGTCATCCGTTTCCGTCTGGCCGCCGTGGCCCCCGGCCATATAGCAGTGGCTGCGCATCAGTTCCGGGGAAAAGCCGTATTTTTCTTCCAGGGCCTGCCATGCCGCCAGGGATTGGGGATGGTTATCCTCCAGGCCGTTGGCGTGGACGAACATCCAGCCGTATTGCAGCACGGTATCAAAATGATCTTCTTCCTTGCGCACGGCGTAGCCCTTTTCCTGCAAAAGCTTGGTAAAGTGGGCCTGCTGTTCCAGGGGTTGGCAGAAGAAGGAGAGGGACTGATATTGCAGGTACACTTCGTCATAGTTCCCGGCATCCCACACCCGCTGGGCATTCTCCCAGAAGTTCAGCGTGAACCATTGGTGGCTGCGCACGGTATAGTTTTGGGCATCCAGCGTAAGCACATAGGTGCCGTAGGGGCCGGGATGGCCATCGGAATTTTTGCTGAACCATTCCGGGCTGGAGGTGAGTATCACCTGCCAGCGCTGCGGCACATCCGCCCCTTCCGCCGGCAGAAGATCCGCCTTGCCTTCCAGGGCGTTCATTTCCGCTTCCGGGGTGCCGTAGTTTTCCTGAATGCATTGCCGGGCTGCCGCCAGCGCCTTTTCTTCCTCCGCCGTCAGGGGCTGGGCGGAAGGGGAGGGCAGGGCGGTCAGCGGCTGAAGAACATCGGAGGGGGGATCGTTCTTTTGCATATTCTGCCGGGCCGGGCCAAGGCCGAACAATAAAAGCGCCACCGCGGCCAGCACCGCCGCATTCACCAGCACGGCAGATAAGGGAATTTTCTTTTTCGTTTTCATGTTGCTTCCTTTCACACGAATGCCTTGCGCCACCCGCTGTGCCAGGAAGGGATCGGGCGTTAAGCCGGAAAGGGTGGTTTCAATGGTGTTTTCAATAATGTGCATCTCTCTTTGCTCATTCATGATAATACCCCCTTTCCAGTTCATAGCGTAGTTTTTCACGGGCCCGCCGCAAGCGATTAGATACGCTGGAGGGGGCTATGCCAAGCAAATCGCCAATTTCCTGCACGCCCATCCGCTGCCAGTAATGCAGCAGAATCACTTCCCGCAGCTTGGGAGGCAGTTCCATAATTTCACACATCAGTTCCGGTTCGTTGGTTTGCATGGGCGCTGCCATGGGCAGCTGATCCGGGGTGATGCGCTTATCGGTGTAGCGGAACCAGGCGCTGCGCTGCATGCTTTTGCAGGTGTTGATGGCAATGCGAATCAGCCAGTTTTTTTCGCTGCACTCGTGCCGGAAGGAGGGCAGGGCACGATAGGCCTTGAAATAGGTTTCCTGTACGGCGTCCTTGGCCTGCTCCGCATCTTTCAGGTAAATGTAACACATCTTCAGCAGCATCCCCTGGTATTCATTCACTAACCGATTCAGCATTTCTTCCTGGACGATGCTTGGGCCCAAAGTCATCTCCATCTCTTTCGTGCACCTCCTTACGCTAATAATGACGCAGCAGCGGGAATTTTTGTTTCATTTTGGAAAAAATTTTTCCGGCAGGGCCGGGGCAGGGGGTTCCTCGCCCCCTGTACCAGGGGTTTCACCTCTGGACCCACTTTGCGAAATGGCTGTTTTGATCGGGCAAGCGTCTTTCCGCACGAAGCAGAACGAGGCAGGGCCATTGGCCCTGCACCCGGTATGCGATGGGAGGGAAGGGAAAGGGCGTGGGTGTTTTCGCATGGAAGGAAATTGGTCCCAGGGGTTTCACCCCTGAACCCACTTTGCGAAATGGCTGTTTTGATCGGGTAAGCGTCTTTCCGCACGAAGCAGAACGAGGTAGGGCCATCGGCCCTGCACCCGGCATGCGATGGGGGGCGCACGATTATCCTTCCCCGGGCGTTATGAAAACGGAAAGCCGCCGAGAGTGAAAGTGAACTTTCATCTTCGGCGGCTTTACCGTTTTCCCCGGATGCTGCGCATCCGGCAGGCGGCGAATGCCGCCGTGCCCGGGGAAGAAATGCCTGATGGCTATGAAATTCTGCACGTTTTCTGGCTTATGTGCGGTGCTTTTAGGTTTCTTTCACCGGCACAGCCTGTGCAGAACCGGTTTGTTTTTTCCGGAAAAAGGGGTCAAGGGATGCAATCCCTTGTGGGGTTTGGGGCAACGCCCCATAACCGTTCCCCCCACGCCCTTACACCCGCTTTACAATTTTGCCCGGGGCCTTGAAGGTGCAATCTTCCGGCACGGTGCCGCGTACGCAGGAGGTGGGGTATACGCTGGCCCGGCGGCCCAGCATGGTGCCGGGGTTCAGCACGCTGTTGCAGCCCACTTCCACATAATCCCCCAGCATAGCGCCGAACTTTTTCCTTCCGGTATCGATTTTTTCTTCGCCGCAGCGGACGGTGACGTGGGTTTTATCGCTCTTCACATTGGAGGTGATGGAGCCGGCGCCCATATGGCTCTTATAGCCCAGAATGGAATCGCCCACATAATTGTAATGGGGCACCTGCACATTATCGGAAATGATGCAGTTTTTCAATTCCGTGGAATTGCCGATCACGCAGTTATCCCCAATCAGGGCGCTGCCCCGGATAAAGGCACCGGGCCGCACTTCCGTGCCATGGCCGATGATGCAGGGGCCGGCGATGTAGTTGTTGGGGAAAATCACCGCATCCTTGGCGATCCACACGTTTTCGGAGGGCTGGTCATATTCATCGGGGGAGAGGGTTTTGCCCAGTTCCACAATGAAATTTTTGATGCCGTCCAGGGCTTCCCAGGGATAGGTGGTGTTTTCCAGCAGGGGAGCGGCTTTGGTGTGGGAAAGGTCGAAAAGTTCACGGGTGGTCAGCATGATGATTACCTCCAAATTCAAAAAGGATTCCGTTTCACCGGCACACATGTTGGTTTTATTTCCTTTCCCTCCCATCCTTGGCCGGTATTCTTTGGGAGGGTACGGGAGGGTCTTTCTTTTGCAAAAGAAAGACCCTCCCGTGTAAATATCTGCTTATTTATTTCGTCAGGTTTTCAGCCTTCAGGGCGTTTACGATATGGTCCACGCACTGGTTGCACAGTTCCTGCTTGCTGCATTCGGCCATCACCCGGATCACGGGTTCGGTGCCGCTCTTGCGCAGCAGAATGCGGCCATCGCCTGCCAGCATTTCTTCGGCTTCCACCTTGGCCTTTTGCACCTTTTCATTGTTCAGGGCCTTTTCCTTATCCACCACACGCACGTTCTTCAGCACCTGGGGATAGAAAACCAGGGGCTCCACCAGCTGGGACAGCTTCTTTTTCTGGGCCAGCATGGCCTGCATCACCTTGATGGCGGTCAGCATACCGTCACCGGTGGTGGCATACTTGGAGAAGATGATATGGCCGCTGTTTTCGCCGCCGATGGAATAGCCGCCTTCCCGCATGGCTTCATACACAAAGCGATCGCCAACGGCCGTCTGGAGCAGCTTGATATCCAGCTTTTCCAGGGCCTTGCCCAGGCCGAAATTGCTCATCACGGTGGCCACTACGGTATCGCCCAGCAGCTTATCCCGCTTTTTCAGGTAAGCGCCGTACAGGTACAAAATGGCGTCGCCGTCCACCAGGTTGCCGTTTTCGTCCACGGCCAGGCAGCGGTCCGCATCGCCGTCGAAGGCAAAGCCCACATCCAGGCCCTTTTCCTTCACATACTGCTGCAATACTTCAATATGGGTGGAACCGGCATTCACGTTCACGTTGGTGCCGTTGGGTTCGTTATTGATCACATAGGTCTGGGCGCCCAGGGCGTCAAACACGGATTTGGCAATCATCCAGGTGCTGCCGTTGGCGCAGTCCAGGCCCACCTTCATGCCCTTATAGGAATGGGTGGCCAGGGAAATAAGGTAACCGATGTAGCGGTTGCGGCCGGAGGCATAGTCAATGGTGCGGCCAATCTGATCGCCGGTGGCATAGGGCACTTCGGGCAGCAGGCCGTCGATGTACTGTTCCACAATATCCGTCACTTCATCGGGCATTTTTTCGCCCTTGCCGTTGATCAATTTGATGCCGTTATCCTGGTAGGGGTTGTGGCTGGCGGTAATCATGATGCCGCAGTCAAATTCATCAATGCGGGTGATGTAGGCAACGGACGGGGTGGTGGTGACGTGCAAAAGATACACATCCGCACCGCTGGCCATGAGGCCGGCGCTGAGGGCGTATTCAAACATATAGCTGGACAGGCGGGTGTCCTTGCCGATCACCACTTTGGCTTTGTGGTTCTGGCCATAATAATAACCGATGTAGCGGCCCACTTTAAAAGCATGGTCCACCGTCAGGTTCACATTGGCTTCGCCCCGGAAACCATCGGTTTCAAAATACTTTCCCATTTGTTATCCCTCCGGATACATTACAGATTTGGTAAACCTTACAAATTATAGCACAGATTGGTAAAATTTTCAATGTTATTTTAAACATCCAGAAAGCCTTCCGCCGCAGGGGGCAGCAGAAGGCTTTCGATGGCTTTTGCAATTACAGCAAGGAAGCGGCATCCTTATCCACAAGGAAGATTACGTTCTTGTGGCCGCGCAGGATGGAAGCCTGCACCTGGGGATCCATATCGCCCTTCACGGCATCCCGGACAGCCTGTGCCTTGGCTTTGCCGGTGGCAATCAGCACCACACATTTGGCGTTCATGATGCCGCCAATGCCAAGGCTGATGGCTTGGGTGGGCACTTCTTCCCGGGAGTTGAAGAAGCGCTGGTTGGCGTCGATGGTGCTGTCGGTGAGCTTGACAATCTGGGTGCCGTACACGAAGTGCTTGTTGGGCTCGTTGAAGGCGATATGGCCATTGTTACCGATGCCCAGCAGCTGCAG
>JAZUQI010000099.1:0-1969 GCA_045605625.1 Clostridia bacterium | reverse complement strand
GATCCTGATTCTGCTGATCGTATCGGTGCTGATCAATATGGGCACCAATTTCATTTTCGAGAGCGTATCCTTCATCACCTTCTCCGTATGCGCCGTGCTGCAATTGGCGCTGTCCATTGATTACAGCATTATGCTGCTGCACAGCTACAATGCCCATATTGACGAGGGCCTCTCCCCCCGGGACGCCGTGCAGCAGGCGCTGGTTCATTCCCTGATGCCCGTTTCCTCCAGCGCCATGACCACCGTTGCCGGGCTGCTTTCCCTGGCATTTATGAGCTTTACCATCGGCTTTGATATCGGCGTTGTGCTTTCCAAGGGCATTGTGATCAGCATGCTGGCGGTATTCCTGCTGATGCCGGGGCTGATCCTGATCTTCCATAAGGCCCTGCGCTCCACCCGGCACCGCCCGCTGCAGCTCAGGGGCGGAAAGCTGGCCCGGGGCATTTTTAAAGGCCGCAGGGCCATTGCCTGCCTGCTGATTGTGCTGGTCATTGCAGGCGCCGTGCTGCAGACGGGCAACAGCTATTTTTTCAATGACAGCGGCCATCTCACCCAAGGCTCCCAGAGCGAAAAAATCAATGATCTGTTCGGCTCCTCCGATCCCCTGGCGCTGCTGGTGCCCCTTGGGGAAGAGGATGCGGATTATGATCAGCAGCGGGCGCTGTGCGAAAAGATCCGGGCCATTGAGGTGCAGGGGGAAAAGGGCATCGGCGATGTGCTGGCCATGGTAACCACCGGCGCCGCCGCTCTGGAATACTACACCGCCCAGGATGTGGCCAAAATGACGGGGATGAATCCGCTGGTGGTGGGCCTCTTTTTCGGGGCGAACAATCTGGGGCCCTCCGTCCGGGCGGATCGGCTGCTGGAATCGGCAGGGGCCCTGGCAGCCGGCAATGAAACCATCCAGCAGCTGCAGGAAACCCTGGCCCTGGCCAAAAAGACCTTCCACGGCAAGAATTACACCCGCATCATGCTCATGCCCACCGATGCCGGCAATACCCATTACCGCCTCCTGATCGAGGAAATCATGGCCGCTGTGCGCAGCATCTACGGGGATGATTTCTATCTCACCGGCATCGCCATGAGTTCCTTCGATATCGGCAATGCCTTTGAAGGAGATTTGATGAAGGTGAATTTCATCACCCTGATCGCCATTTTGCTGATTGTGGCCCTCTCCTTCCGTTCCATCAAGCTGCCCATTCTGCTGGTGCTCGTTATCGAAGGGGCCATCTGGATCACCATGGGCATCTCCCGGCTGATGAATGAATCCATTTTTTTCATCTCATATCTTATCTGCCTTTCCATCCAGATGGGGGCCACCATCGATTACGCCATCCTGCTCACCGATCAATACAGGGGCCATCGGGCTGCCCATTCCACCAAGGAGGCTTTGACCCTGGCCCTGGAAAAGGCGCTGCCCACCATCCTTACCTCCGGTGTGATCATGGCCGGCACAGGCTTTCTGGTAGGCCAGATCTGCAGCATTTATTATATTTCCTCCATCGGCATGCTGCTGGCCCGGGGCACCATCATTTCCATCGTGCTGATTTTGTCGCTGCTGCCGGCCTTGCTGCTGCTGGGCGATAAATGGCTGATCAAACAGAAAAAAGAAGCATAAAGCAAAAATGGCTGCCGATTGGCAGCCATTTGTATTTACAGGGTCTGTCAGCATTCTGAGGCTGAAGGGGCATTCCCGTCAGCCTTTTCTGATGCCTGTTTATACATTCGCAAGATATACGCTGGCCTCGCCCTTTTCGATGAACACGCCGGCGCAATCGGGGGTAAAGGGCAAATTGATGTGAATATCTTCCCCGGGGGCAATATTCATTTCCATGCTCGCCTCTTCATCGCCCTTCCTGGCGGATACCTTCACAATGGGCTCTTCGAGGGCAT
The DNA here is from genome assembly GCA_045605625.1 of Clostridia bacterium. GTDB lineage: Bacteria > Bacillota > Clostridia > Christensenellales > Aristaeellaceae > RUG563. The sequence goes on along the minus strand of JAZUQI010000099.1, from coordinate 76 downwards.
TATACAGCCGCATGCCCTTTTCCTCTGCCCAGGCCAGGGCCGTGGCCCCCTCCCGGAACAGGCATACGCCCTTGAC
>JAZUQI010000098.1:0-1601 GCA_045605625.1 Clostridia bacterium | reverse complement strand
CCCGCCGTGTGCTGGACCGGCTGATCGGCTATAAAATCAGCCCTCTTTTGTGGGCCAAGGTAAAAAAAGGCCTGTCCGCCGGGCGTGTGCAATCCGTCGCCACCAGGCTGGTGGTGGACCGGGAACAGGATATTGAAGATTTCATTCCCGAAGAATACTGGGATGTGACGGCCACCGCCCTTTTGCCCGTGGCCCGGGGCCGCAAAACCAATTTCCACCTGCGCCTTCACACCCTGGATGGCAAAAAGGCAGAACTGCACAACGGCGAAGAAGCCGCTGCCGCCAAGAAACGGGTGGAAGACGCCCATTTTGCGGTGTACAATGTAAAAAACGGCGAGAGGCATAAGCTGCCGGCGCCGCCCTTCACCACTTCCTCCCTGCAGCAGGAAGCCGGAAGAAAACTGAACTTCACCACCCAGAAAACCATGCAGGTGGTGCAGCAGCTCTATGAAGGCATTGACCTGGAAAACGAAGGCACCCAGGGTCTTGTCACCTATATCCGTACCGATAGCGTGCGCATTTCCGATGAAGCCCTGCAGGCCGTCCGGGAATACATTCCCAATCGTTTCGGCCCGGAATTTTTGCCGGAAAAGCCCAATGAATTCAAGGGCCGCCGCAACGCCCAGGATGCCCATGAAGCCATCCGCCCAACGGATGTGCACCGCACCCCCGAATCCATCAAATCTTCCCTCACCAAGGAGCAATTCCAGCTTTACCGGCTGATTTATTCCAGGTTCATTGCCAGCCAGATGAAGCCTGCCCTGTATAACACCCTTTCCATGGATGTGGAAGGCGGCGGCGTGGGCCTGCGCTTTTACGGCGAACACAAGCAGTTTGCCGGTTTCACCTCCGTTTATGAAGAAAGCACGGATGAAGCTTCAGAAGCCCTGGAATCCACCCTGCCCAATTTCAATGTGGGGGATCCGGTGGTGATCGAAAGCGTATCCTCTGACCAGCATTTCACCCAGCCGCCGCCCCGGTTCACCGAAGGCAGCCTGGTGCGCACTCTGGAAGAAAAGGGCATCGGCCGCCCCTCCACGTACGCCCCCACCGTAACCACCATCATCGCCCGGGGCTATGTGATGCGGGAAAACAAGCGCCTCTACCCCACTGAGCTTGGCAAGATGATTAACGCCATGATGATTGAGCATTTTGGCGAAATCGTGGATGTGGATTTCACCGCTCAGTTGGAAGACGAACTGGACCAGGTGGAAGAAGGCAGCATGGAATGGAAAAACGTGCTGCGCAAGTTCTATCCGCCCTTTGAAAAAATGCTGACCAAAGCGGAAGATGCCATTGAAAAAGTGGAAATCAAGGATGAGCCCAGTGACGAAATCTGCGATAAGTGCGGTGCCCAGATGGTGTACCGCATGGGCCGGTTCGGGCGCTTTCTGGCCTGCCCCAATTTCCCCGAATGCCGCAATACCAAGCCCATCCTCACCTATATCGATGCCCCCTGCCCCAAGTGCGGCGGCAAGCTGCTGGAAAAAAACAGCCGGAAAAACCGCAAGTTCTACGGCTGCGAACATTACCCGGACTGCGATTTTGTTTCCTGGGAAATGCCCGTCAGTGAAAAATGCGAAAAGTGCGGCAGCTACATG
>JAZUQI010000097.1:0-2836 GCA_045605625.1 Clostridia bacterium | reverse complement strand
GGGTGAAGACACGACGGCCGTTCACATCTTCTTCGTGGACATAACCGCCAAAGTGCACTTCGCACACATCTTCCATGGCGGGCACTTCCCACACATTGCCGTTTACCAGCCAATCATCCGGCACTTCTACCTGCTGGCCGTTGATGATCTTCTGACGGAACAGGCCGTATTCATAGCGGATGGTGCAGCCCATGGCAGGCAGGCCCAGGGAAGAAAGGCTGTCCATAAAGCAGGCAGCCAGACGGCCAAGGCCGCCGTTGCCCAGGCCGGGTTCCGGTTCTTCCTGGAAGATACGGTTGAAATCAATGCCCAGTTCATCCAAGGCTTCCTGATAGGCATTGGAAGAGCACAGGTTCAGGATGTTGCAATGCAGGCTGCGGCCCGTGAGAAATTCAACGGAGAGGTAATACAGGCGCTTGCCGTCGTAGGTTTTATCCTTTTCCCGGTAAGCCGTCCATTTCTGCATGATCTGGTCACGCACGGTGGCAGCCACAGCGTTGTAGATCATCTGATCCGTGGCGTCCTGCAAGGTGCGGCCATTGTAGCGCAGCAGCTTGCTGATAATGGATTGCTTGATGGAATCTTTATCAAACTTCGTGGTTGGCATGGTGGACCTCCATTCTTTTTGAGCACATGGGTAGTATTGCTCAAGTTGATATTTTATCACATGCAACAGCGTCCGTCCATGTGCAAATCGGGAGGAAAGGGCCTAATTTCCGCATTTTTCTGCAAGAAATACGAAAAAACCCGGCTGCAGCGGCAGCCGGCTGGAAAAACAAGGGGGGATTTACTTATCCCGGTCCTGCACCAGGGATTTCAGTTCACGCATGAAGGTGGGCACGTCCGTAAAGGAGCGGTATACGGAAGCAAAGCGAATGTAAGCTACTTCGTCCAGTTTGCGCAGTTCTTCCATCACCAGTTCGCCGATTTGCCGGGTGGTGATTTCAGCCTGCAAATTGTTATACGCCAGCTGTTCAATGGAATTGACGATTTTTTCAATATCGGCAGCGGAAACGGGGCGCTTGTGGCAGGCGGCAATGATGCCGCTGCGCACCTTCTGGGCGTCAAACAATTCCCGGCTGTTATCTTTTTTGATTACCAGCAGCTGCTGCACTTCAATTTTTTCATAGGTAGTGAAACGGCGGCCGCAGTTGATGCATTCACGGCGGGGGGGGGTGGAATTGCCGTTATCGGTGGGGCGGGAATCCACCACGCGGCTATCGGCGCAATTACAGAACTGGCATTTCATGTGGGCGTACCTTCCTTTGCTTATGTTCTTTTCTCATTATAGCGAATAAAGGGCGTTTTGTCCAGCGAAATTCCGGGGCATTATTCCGCCAGGCATTCGTTTGTGAGCTGCACCAGAATCACGTTTTCACCAATTTTGCAGATATGGCTCCAGGGAATCACAATGCCTGTTTTTTCCCCCTTGATGGCATCGGTGATTTTGAATTCCCCCGGCACCACAAAGGCCTCCACCTGCCCGGTGCAGATATTGAATTCAATATCCATCACCTTGCCCAGCTTCTTACCATCCAGCGTGTTGATCACATCTTTGGTGCGCAATTCCGAAAGGCTCATTTTTTCCATCCTCCCTTCGCACTAATTGTATGCGAAGGGGATGGGTTAATTGCTTATGGCTTCAATGCCCCGCAGGATTTCCGGTTCACGCACGTCATGGGCGTTGGTGTACACTTTTCTTGTAAGCACGGCGCCGCAGCGGTAATAAAGGCAGAGGAAGGGGCAATCCTTGCCGAACTGATCCTGAATCTGGAAAAGCAGGGATTGGTAGGTATTCTTATCCATGGTGGTGCGCAGCTTTTTGAACAGGTTATCCATCTCGGTGGATTTATACAGGCCGTAGTTGCCGGTATTATTAGCCATCAGAAGGAAGCCGGGATCCGGCACCACGTCCATCTGGAAGGCGGCCAGGCACAAATCAAAACTGCTGGCACGCAGCTTTTCCGAGGCCCTTGCAAAAGTGACGGTGGAAACGTTCACGCTGAACCCCACATCCTCCAGCATGCGTTCAATCAGGTGGGCGGCCGGGGTGCGCACGTTGTTTTCCTGTTCTTCATAAACCAGCAGGGTCAGAGACAGGCTGGTTTTTTCGTTGTTTTCAAATTTATCCAGCGTGGTATCGCCGTCCAGATGTTCCCAGCCGCATTCCGCCAGCAGGGCCTTGGCTTTTTCCGGGTTGTATTCGAAATAGTTTTCGTCCACCCCGTACATCCAGGTGCCGTAGGGCATGGGGGTATCGGTGCGGTTGGCGGTGCCGGAATAAACAGCGTTGCAGATGGCATCCACATCGATGGCGTAGCGGATGGCTTTGCGCACCCGTTCATCGGACGTGATGAAGGAACGGTGGTTGTTCATCAGCAGCACTTCCAATTGGTTGGTGCGGTAGGGAATATTCAGGTTGGTTACCCCGGTGCGGTATTGCCCGGCGGAGGCGGAGCGGGTGATGGCGGCATCCACCCGGTTGAATTCATAGGCATCCAGCAGCAGCCGGTTTTCCCCGAAGAAGGATACGTTGATGTACTTTACATAAGGGGCGCCTTTGCGCCAGTTCTCATTGGCGGAAAGATGCAGGTAATTGGCCGGAAGGAAAGGACCCACCCGGTAAGGGCCGCTGCCCAGGGGATTATCCGCCTGCACCTGGGAGGCCGGAAGCACGGGGAACGTAAGGGCGTAGTAATTGCCGTAATAAGTGCGGTTCATGGTGAGGAGCAGGGAAGACGCATCATTCACCGAAACAGATTTGATGATGTATTTCAGCTGGGCATACTGGCCCTGCTTCATTTCCGCCAGCCGCAGAATTTCATGAATGGTGGCT
>JAZUQI010000096.1:0-2294 GCA_045605625.1 Clostridia bacterium | reverse complement strand
CATATCCTTGGCATACATTTTCGTGGCGAACATATCCACCTTTTTCAGGTTGGGGAATTGCCGCAGGAATTTCACAAAGCTGTTCATTTCCGTTACGGCAAAATTGCCAAGATCCATTTCCTCGGCATTCACATCCGCCGTTATTTTTCCCTGATAGGTAAGCGTTTCGGCACCGGCAGAAGCCATGCACGCCACGCTCATCACAATCATCAGGCAAATCAGCCCCACAAGGCTGGGCAGCATCCTGTTTCTTTTCATGTTCTTTTCCTCCCTTATTGCGCCGGCACAAATGCCTGCACGGCACCTACGCCTTCCACATACGGTTCCAGCGGAAAGGATGTGTCAAACTGAATCTGGGCCATCACGGCCGCCGCATCTTCCCCGGTGGCCAGCACCGGCTGATAATTGTTGAATTCCCTTTCGCCGGAGGGCAGGGCCGGAATGATGGTCAGCTGATGCCCCAGGTATTTGTTGGTATCATCAAACGTCAGTTCAAACTGGAAAAGGGCCGTGTAGGGCGCCCGGATTTTGGCATTGCCCCCAAACACGAAATTGCCCAGGGAATAGCACACCGTTTTTCCGTTTTTCACGTTAATGCCCTGCAGCACATGGGGATGATGGCCAATCACGATATCCGCCCCGTGTTCCATCACGGAATCGGCAAACATATCCTGGGCTGCCTGATGCTGGGGGGCATATTCAACGCCGCCGTGGCCCACCGCCACCACCACCTGGCAGCCTTCCTTTTTCAGTTTCTCAATCTGGCCCAAAAACAGTTCCCGGTTGCCGTAAGACCAGTAGATCATTTCCGCACCCACAAAGCCGATTTTTATTCCATCCCTTTCCCACACCCAGGTTTTCTGCACGGTGTGGTTGGTGCCAAACCAGCCCTGGCCGGCCTCGTTCAGGGTTTTGGTGGTGTGAATCACCCCATCCGGGCCAAAGTCATAGGTGTGGTTATTGCTGATGTTCACGGCTTCCACGCTGCTGCCCGTCAGCACGTTCACATAATGCTTGGGCGCCCGGAAATTATAGGTTTTTTCCACCTTGGTGCTGGAATAATTGATGAACACGCTTTCCAGATTGGCCACCGTGATATCGTCATTTCCGATCACGCTTTGCACTTCTTTGAAAAAGTAATCATACCCATACTTTTCCAGATAAGCATCGAAAGAATAATCCTTTTCACGCAGCCTGTCTTCCCCGCCGATGGTGCAATCCCCAACGAAGGTAAGCGTCACCTTTTTTTCGGCCAGGGCGCTCAGGGGAAGCAGGAGGATCAGCAGGCATAACAACACTTTTTTCATCTTATGCGCATCCTTTCTCAAACTGTATTTATTATAAAACAGCGAGGCAGCAATGTCAAATCTTCCTTTCTTTTCGTTTTCCACCCAGATATGCGCAATTTCCGGCAAAATTTCACGGAAATAGGGCTACACAAACAGCAAAATTTCGTGTATAATATTTCCGGACAAAATAAAGGAGGATGAAAATTATGCCTTTAGTCAACACCAAGGAAATGTTCAAGAAAGCCTATGAAGGCGGCTACGCCGTTGGTGCTTTCAACGTAAACAACATGGAAATCGTGCAGGGCATCACCGAAGCCGCCAAGGCCGTGAATGCGCCTGTTATCCTGCAGGTGAGCAAGGGCGCCCGTGCCTATGCCAACCATACATACCTGGTGAAGATGGTGGAAGCGGCCGTTCAGGAAACCGGCCTGCCCATCGCCCTGCACCTGGATCACGGCCCCGATTTTGAAACCTGCAAGAGCTGCATCGACGGCGGTTTCACTTCCGTGATGATCGACGGCAGCCACCTGTCCTTTGAAGAAAACATCGCCCTGACCAAGAAGGTCGTGGAATACGCCCATGACCGCGGCGTTACCGTAGAAGGCGAACTGGGCCGTCTGGCCGGCGTGGAAGACGACGTGAAGGTGTCCGCCGAAGACAGCTCCTACACCCGTCCCGAAGAAGTGGAAGAATTCGTCACCCGCACCGGCTGCGATTCCCTGGCCATCGCCATCGGCACCAGCCACGGCGCTTACAAGTTCACCGCCGCCCAGTGCACCCGCAACGAAAAGGGCATCTTGGTGCCCCCGCCCCTGCGGTTTGACATTCTGGAAGAAGTGTCCAAGCGTCTGCCCGGCTTCCCCATCGTGCTGCACGGCGCTTCCTCTGTGCCCCAGGATTTCGTGAAGATCATCAACGAAAACGGCGGCCAGCTGCCTGACGCCGTGGGCATTCCCGAAGAACAGCTGCGCAAGGCTGCCTCCATGGCCGTTTGCAAGATCAATA
>JAZUQI010000095.1:0-2184 GCA_045605625.1 Clostridia bacterium | reverse complement strand
GGCATGCCGTGAGCGCCCAGATGGTTGAGGGTGAAGTCGATGGCACGCTTCAGGTGCTCCACCACAGTGCCTTCGTCAAAGTCGGAGAAGGGGATCACTTCATCGAGGAAAGCGGTATCGCCGGTCTCGGCAATGTACTTGTACACGGTGGGGAAGAGCCACATGGCATCGTCGGCACGGTAGGCAGGGTGGCCGGTCTCACGCACATAGCTCTCGTCCTCGGGCTTATCCTCGTGGCCGGGGTTGTGGGTGAACTTGACCAGGGGCAGACCGGCGCCGTGATGCACCTGGGCGGAAAGCATGAAGTTCAGCTGCTTCTTGGCCATTTCAGGATCCAGGTGCATAATGCCCTGAATGTCCTGCACCGTATCACGGTAGCCATAGCCGTTGCGTTCACCGCAGTAAATCAGGGAAGCGGCACGGCTCCACACGAAGGTAGTGAAGCACTGGAAAGCGTTCCAGGTGTTCACCATGGAATTGAAGCGAGGATCGGGGGTGTTGATTATGAGGTTTTCCAGTTCACCATGCCAGTAGGCAATCAGTTCCTTCAGTTCTTCGGCCACGGTTTCTTCCACATTCTTATAGGAATCCAGAATTTCACGGGCCTGGAACTGGTTCTTCTGGCCAAGCATGAAGGCAAAACTCTTCTTTTCGCCGGGCTTGAGGGTCACTTTCACCTGGAGAGCGCCGCAGGGATTGCCGTTATAGTTCATGATGCCGTTGCACTTGCCCTCTTCCACCGCCTGGGGGTTGGTGAAGCGGTTGCGGCCAAGGAAGTTTTCACGGCTGCCGGTGTAGCTGACAACCGGGGCACCGGCCACGCCGAAGAAGCGTTCCGTGCCATTGGTGCCATCGGCATTCACATGGCAGAATTCGTTGATGTGCTGCAAAATGAAATCATTGCAGAATTCGGTGCGGGTGATGAACTGGGTGTACTGCAGGTTCACCTGATCCTGCGTATAGAAGGATTCGCAGGTGAATTCGCAATAACCGAAAGCGCTGATGGTGCGCTCTTTATCGGATTTGTTTTCCAGCGTGACACGCCATACTTCGTGGGTGGCGTTCATGGGCACATAATACAGGGCACGGCTTTCAATGCCGGCATAGGTGCTTACAAATTCCGTATAGGAAGTGCCGTGATGGCATTCGGACTGATATTGATCCAGAGGCTTGGCCACAGGCTTCCAGGAAGCGGACCAGAAATCGCCGTTATCTTCGTCACGCAGGTAGATGTAGCGGCCGGGTTCATCAAACTGATTGAACACATAGCGCAGAATACGACCGGCAGCACCGCTCTTTACAAAGCTGTAACCACCGGCATTTACGGTGATGATGGCGCCGTAATCGGGGGAGCCCAGATAGTTGGCCCAAGGGGCGGGAGTATTGGGATTGGTGATGACATATTCCCGTTTTGCGTCATCAAAATAGCCGTATTGCATATGCAATGCCTCCTCAAAATTGTGGAAAAGATGCGCAAATTGTGCCCTTTTCCCAGTCAAAGCCATCATAACACATATTTTTCACGGTTTCAAGGGGCGGTGAAGGTTTGTCATGGAATTGTAGTTTTCTGTCAAAAAAAGAACGCCTTTTCGGCGTGCCTGATAGTTTATTTCCACAGTTCCCTGGGATATTTGCCCTGCTGCTTCATTTGCTCAATGGCGTTTTGCACATCGGGCAGATCCGCAGAGTAAGTAATGCCATACCATTTTTCCGTGGTTTTCAAAAGGCGCACTTTGGCCTTTCCTTCCTTGGAAAGCTGATCGGGAATGAGGGGCAGGAAGTATTCGCACTTCAGGGGATTTTTCGGCAGGTTTTCCTTCAGGAAGGGTTCAAACCGGTTCACAAATTCCTGCATGATGGAGGCAGGGAAGCCCCAGCAGTTCATGGAAACGGCGGTATCGCCGGGAAGGAAGGTGTACGTTTCGCCGCCGTCTTCGGTATAAGCAGCGCCGTCGCCCTGCATGATGATGGTGGTGCGTTCCGTGATGGCGGTCATATATTCGCCCTTTTCATCGGTTTCGCACACGCCCCGGGAAACAGAGCCGTTTTCCGTCAACGTATTGCGAATCAGATAGCCCACCATGGCAAACGTGGCAACATCGTTGTTTTCCACAAGGAATGTATGCATTTTTTCAAAGGCACCTGCGCCATAGAAATCGTCTGCGTTGATCACGCAGAAGGGAG
>JAZUQI010000094.1:0-4517 GCA_045605625.1 Clostridia bacterium | reverse complement strand
TGACATAGGCCGGGCTCTGCTCATCGGACAGGGATGCCGCCCTTGTCATGATCCGCTTGCCGTCATCATTCTTGCCAAATGTCAGCTTGAAAAAGGCAAGGCCGTGCTGGGGGCAATCCGCCAGGGCCATGTATTTATTTTCGCCCTGCTTCACATACCCTTCCTTTACCTCCAGCTTCTTGCCGCAGGCAGGGCAGGGGGGCTTCATGGCGGCGGAGGATTGCAAAGCGTCCTTCACGCTGCGCACCCGGAGAATGGCCTGGCACTCTTTCTTTTTCCGGTCCAGATGCTGCAGTTTCCGGGGGGTGAGAGGAAACTCCATCACCTGATGAGGCTCAGGCAGCTTTGCAAACACCAGCGCCGTGTAATAGGCATCGTTCACGGCGTTATGGAAGGGCATATTTTCTTCGTCGGGTTCGATTTCAAAATGCTCCATGGCAGCTTTCAGGCCCTTGCGTTCCTTGCTGTTGCCCAGCACCCGGCCAAACAGCTGCTGAATATCATACACCTTGCCCAGTTTGGTTTCGCACTGGAAGAAGGTCATATTCTGGTCCAATACCGAAACGTCATCGCAGCCCCAGGTGAGCAGGGCATAATCTTCACCGCACCAGGCCGCAAAGGCCGCCACCGCTTCGTTAAATTCCGGTGCGCCCATCAAATCTTCCTGGGTAATGTGGGTGATGCGGGAAATGCGGGGATGCAGTTTCAGGTACTGCTGGGGGCAAATCAGCTGGCTGAACGAATCCACCACCTGCATTTTTTCATCCACCTTCACGGCCCCGATCTGGATCAATTCAAACAATAGTTTGCCGCCAACGCTTTTGTACGCTGCGGAATTATAGGAGATGGGCTGATTCCACTCCAGATCCAGCACAATGTATTGCATGGTTACTCATTCCTATCCTTCACAAAAATTGCTGCGCTTTTCCCGGCCAATGCGCCGGTGGAAAAGGCAATCTGTAAATTATAGCCGCCGGTGTGGGCATCCACATCCATCACTTCCCCGGCAAAATAAAGGCCGGGGCATTTTTTTGCGGCCATGGTGCCGGGGGCCATTTCCTTCACGTCCACGCCGCCCCGTGTCACAATAGCTTCCTGAATGGGCCGGGTGCCGGTGATGGTCAGGGGCAGGGCCTTTAGCAGCTGCACAAACAGGCTGCGTTCCTTCCCCGTCAGCTGGCTGCACATTTTGGTGGCGCTCACCCCGGCAATTTCCAGAAACACCGCCGCCATCCGCTGGGGCAGCAGGGCCTGCACCAGGGAAGATACCTGCTTTTTCCCCGCTGCTTTGATATCCCTTTGCAGCCGCTGGTCCAGCTGTTCCTCCGTCAGCCCCGGTTTCAAATCCAGGGTGCAGCTTACGTCCCCCTTATCCGGCAGGTGGGATGAAAGCTCAATCGCCAGGGGGCCGGATACCCCAAAATGGGTAAACAGCATTTCCCCCAGCTCCGAGTATATTATTTTACCACAAGTGCGGCCGGTTAGGCAAATATTTTTCAGCGTCAGCCCCTGCAGCTGCATGGGCCAGGTTTCCTTGGTGAAAAGCCCCACCAGGGAGGGCTTTCTTTCCGTCACCTTCAGGCCCATTTTTTCCGCAAACCGGTACCCATCCCCGGTGCTGCCGGTGGAAGGATAGGAAACGCCGCCGGTGCAGATAATCACCGCTTTGCAGGGCAAATTGCCCTTTTCCACTTCCACGGAATATTGGCCCGCTTCCCCCTGCCGGATGCCCAGCACCACTGTGTTCAGCAAAATCCTTACCCCGTTTTGCCGCAGGGCCTTTTCCAGGGCTTTGGTCACATCGCTGGCCTTATCCGATACCGGGAAAGCGCGCCGGCCCCTTTCCACCTTGGTTTCGCAGCCGTATTCCTGCAAAAGGGCCAGCAGATCATCCGGGTTCATCTCTTTCAGGGCGCTGTACAAAAACCGGGGGTTCCGGGGCACATTCTGCAAAAAGGTGTCCACATCGCATTGATTGGTCACATTGCAGCGGCCCTTGCCGGTAATGTAAATCTTCTTCCCCAGTTTTTCGTTTTTTTCCACCAGCGTCACCTTAGCGCCGCCTCTGGCAGCAAACAGCGCAGCCATCATCCCGGCTGCGCCGCCGCCAATGACGATCACATCACTGGTTTCCTTTATTGGCATAAATGCGGTATGCATCCCAAATTCCTTCCAGTTTTTCAAAATGCCGGCTCAAATCTTCCTTCTTTTTGATGGCCAGCGCCACAAGCAAGGCATTCACCAGGGACAGGGGCGCCACCAGCGAATCCACAAAGGAAGCCATATCCGTCCGGGCCGTCAGGCACACATCGGCCTGGCTGTACAAAGGGCTCATCATGCCGTCCGTAATGCCAATCACCTGGGCCCCGTTTTCCTGGGCAAAGCGCATGGCCTCCAGCGTACGGGTGGAATAGCGGGGGAAGCTGATGCCAATCAGCACATCCTCCTTGCGGATCCGGGCGATGGATTCAAACACGTCCGTGCTGGATGCCGCCACCAGCCGCACATCCTCAAAAATGAAGCTGAGGTAATAGGCAAAAAACTGGGCCAGCGGCGCCGCCGAGCGCAGCCCCAGAATATAAATATCCTTGGCGGCAAGGATTTTGTTCACCACAGCCGTGAACGCTTCCGTATCAATGGCATCGGCGGTGTGGCGGATGTTTTGCATATCCGCCTTCAGCACCGTGGAAAGCACGGCGCTTTCTTCCATATCGCTGCTCATTTCAAAGCGCTGCACCGCCGTCAGCCGGTGGCGCACCAATTCCTGCAATGAATGCTGCAGCTGGGGATACCCTTCATAGCCCAGCGCCACCGCAAAGCGCACCACCGTGCTTTCGCTGACCCCCACAATTTCCCCCAGCATGGCCGCCGTCATAAACACCGCTTTATCATAATGCTCCACGATGTAATTGGCAATCAGCCGGTGGCTTTTGCTCAGCTTCTTCCCGGTCAGGTTCAGCCGTTCAATCAGGTCCTGGCTCTGTTCCATGGTGCATCCCTTCCTCTTTGCAAACTGCAATTTATTATAAGGGAGGCCCCTGCATTTTGCAAGTTTATTTCATCATTTCCTGCATTTTTTCTGTATATTTCCCGTTTTCATCCCCATAATGCCCCACAAAACTGCAAGTTATATGGCCTTCTTGCAAGAAATACCGGTCCGTGCCCGGCTGGGCCGGCTCAATGGGCAGTTCCGCCGTATCCACTTCTTCCACCCAGTAATAGGGCCGGCCGTTGGGGCTGAAGCGCCGCTGATAGGTATCCATGAAGTATCCCGTGTCCAGGGGGCACACCACCATGGGCTTTAATTTTTCCACTTCGCAAAGGGGGGCGTTCAAATTGATAAACGTGAACTTGGGCAGCTTTTCCCCGGCGAATGTTTCCGCCAGTTCCACCGCCACATCCGCCAGATGCCGCTGCATTTCCCAGCTGGCCCCCCGCACAATGGAAACTGCCATGGAGGGCACATACATCATGGCCGCTTCCCGGGCCGCCGCCGCCGTGCCGCTGTAATACACCGCCGCCCCGGCGTTATCCCCCCGGTTGATGCCGGAAAGGCAAAAATCAAACGGCTTGTTTTCCGTCAGGAAGGGCGCCAGCCGCACGCAATCGCAGGGGGTGCCTTCCACCGAAAAGGCCTTGGCCCCATCCCAGGGCACATCCTGCACCAGCAAGGGGTGGGTGAGGGTGATGTGCTGGCTGTTGGCGCTGCATTGGGCGGCCGGGGCGCTGATCAGCACTTCATGGCCCCGTTCAATGGCCGCTTCCGCCAGGGCCTTGATGCCGATGGAAGAAATGCCGTCATCGTTGGTAATCAAAATTCGCATGGGAATCTTCCCCCTTTTTCATTCTGCCCCTATTATAACGGAAATTTTCCCGTCTGGCAATCCGCAAAGCCCCGGCGCATACACATATAAAAAAGGAGGGGTTCCATGCCGTCAGCCTTTGGTTTTCGCTTGCTTGAGGGAAAGGGCGGTGCATCCGGCCACCTGCGCACCGGGGAGGAAACATTGCAGGTGCAATGCCGGGGGCTGCTGCCCGGGGAAAGCTATTCCCTGCACCGGGGACGCACTTTCCTGGAAAGACGCCGGGCCAATGCCCAGGGCACACTTTCTTTCACCGCCGCCGGGGATGGATTTTTCTTTCTGTGCGATCAGAAAATGCGCCCTGTTTTATGGGAACAGGGGGCGGATGGCCCGGCCGGGTATTTCCGTGCCGTGGCGCTGCTGCCAAAGCCAGCCGCCGATAAACATGACACCGCCAAAGCGGCAGAAGAAACCGTGGCCATAACGCCTGACGGGACGGGAAACCCGTCCCCTACGGGTGGGTGTAATGTGGATGCATTGCCGCAAGCAGCCCAGCTTCATGCAACGAATGCGGGCGGTTTTACTGACAAAGCCGTCCACCTTACCACGGCAGAAGCAATGCCAGCGGCAGCGGACAGGACAAGAAACCCGTCCCCTACGAATGGGTGTAATGTGGATGCATTGCCGCAAGCAGCCCAGCTTCATGCAACGAAT
>JAZUQI010000093.1:0-7686 GCA_045605625.1 Clostridia bacterium | reverse complement strand
CAAGTCTCAAGCATCACATTAACTCTGCAGTATTTGCATTGCCATTCGATTTAATCACTGATCGTGGTTATTGCTTATCTCCAAATATTGTATACGCCTCAAGTAAGGACATAAGCTGTTTTGGAAGTTCCTCGCTAACTTCATTCCATCTTAGAGAAAATGAAGGAAAATATGGACATTTACGTACACCCTCGACTGCTATTGCTGCCAGAGGTCTCATGCCACTTTTATCAGTCCGTACGCAATATCTGCATCCATCACAGTTCTTTAATTTTTCGAATATCAATTTTTTTGCATCATCAGGTATTTCATCGAATCTACTCAAAAGCTCTGCAAAACGAGGTAATCTTATATGTAATGTGGCAGGTACAATGCAAAGATCTTCATAGCTGATTTCAATTCCAAGATGTGATTTGTCTGCCCAAGCCCTTTTTATCGGTTCTGCTTTTTTGCCATATTCCTTTACATAGTTTAATGATATATAACGTCCGTCAATCATTACTTCTCTGTGATATCCAAGCTCATTTAGCTTTGCACATAAAAATACAATCCTTCCATCTGCATCCATCATATCATCAAAACATTGACTGAGCCAGTCTACGTCATGATCAAATACACATCTACTAAAGTAAAAAACTGACTTTATCAAATCTTCTGTTCCATCGGTTCTTGTTGTTACTGCTAATTCGGATAGCTTTTTCAAACCTTCTGCACAATCTTTCCCGCAGTTGATTTCGATTTTTCCCTTTTGGGTAACCGGTGCACCTGCTGCTGACAATACCGATATGAATATTTTCTTTGGTGAAAAAATCTCCGTTGAAACTGAAAGACCCTTCTCGGTAATTACTGCATTTCTACAATAAAAGAATAGCTGTTCCATTAATTCCTCTATTTTAATAAAGGGAGTTCGTATTACTTTCACATCTGCTTCTCGTCCTTTTTGCTGCTCCCATGGTTGAAAGAAAACATCAGATACAGCTTTTAGACCGATATCGTCGCATTGTTCCCCAATTGTTCGATAGATTGAAATAAGAAACTCATTAGCTGCTTTCTTTGCTAAATCATTTTCTACAGCAGGTGCACAGGTTGCTTCATAAAATGCCGCTGTTCTTGCGTAATTGTTTTGATAAATCATACCGTTTTTTGCTCTCATGTCATTCTCCTTAATCTAATGCTTGTCTCCCAAACAATCGTTTTTATTTTCAATTCTTCCTATAAGCTATGGCTGTGCGAGTGACACCGGATGAGCTGATTCGGATGCATCAACTTTACAACAAGTATCACAACTACGCCAGAGTTGCGCGGGAGCTGGGCCGTTCAGCCTCTTGCGTGAGCTATAACATCAAGATGAAAACAGCTCCCAAGGTGGTGAAAGACACCTTCCCGGAGGCTGTGAGGAAATGAAGAACGGTCGAACGCTTTCAAAAGATAGCATTCGGCTTTTTACTTCCCTTTAGCATCTACAAACTCTGTTTTGAGGTCGATTTTGTCTGATAGTTGTCGCGAGGTGCGCTGTCATTTCTCTTCTTTGGAACACTCCGAAAAGATCTCAACCACTTCGAATTGCTCAAAAGTAATCATGGTTTCTTCCGTAAAGATATACCCACGCTGGGCAGCATCCTGCATCCAATAGCCGTAATTGCCGGTTTTCCACTGTTCAAAGGTTTCGTCTTCCCCCTCCTGCCTGACCATCTCCCATGTCAGGTCGCAGAAGCGTACCGTTTCCAGATATATCGTCCGTATGGTACAGGCAGGTTCACCTTTGCCGTTTAGCACCAGAGAAACATCCCCGATCTGCGGATGAGGTTCATCTTCCAGAATGACAGAGACCGTAGCGGTTTTCTTACCTGCCAGAACCAGTTCCAGCAGTTCATCTGCCATCTGAGGGCTGTTTCCAAAGGCAAAACACTCAAAATAGTCAGCTTTGTTGATATGTTTCATATCCATTTATCCTCCTTGAGCATATACTTTCCGATTGTATCCATCGCAACCGAATTTCTTTCACGGCAGTTTGCCAACAGTACCACACCTCTTGACCGGTCTTCCCGGAAGCCGACAAAGGATTGGAAACAGCCTGTAGCACCATTGTGCCAGGTTAGATTTCCTTCTTTGATCCACCCAAGTCCGATAGAAAAAGGATGTGGTGTGCAAGCCGCATAGGCTCGCTTGTGCGTCAATTGCAGCCACCCCGGTTGATTGTCCATGTGTCGTTGAATATAAGAGATCATGTCATCAAGGGTGGCATAGATGGCACCAGCTGCTTTAGCACCGCTGCTGCCCCAGCGCCAGTTGCCTTTTATTTCATTGTCTGTTCCGATTCCTGGCAGCACGTGAGCATCCATCGGGGGATCCAGCCATGTATGCTGCAACCCAAGATCATGGCGGATAATGTCCGTTATCAGCGTTTGATAGGGTGCTCCGCCAGCTTTTCCAAGTGCAATCCCCAGTAGTGCATAGCCAATGTTAGAATACTGAAAACAATTGTTTTCAAGATTATTCAAAACCCGCACTTGATCGATGATGTCGTCTTCCGTAATGTATTGGTACACGCAATCCTTTTCGTGATCGCCGGAAAACGCAGCCATACGCTTTTCCAGTGCCTGTGCCGCTTCTGTTGTGCTGCGGGCAATATCATTTGTCAGTCTCGATGTGTGCGTTGCTAATTGCAAAATCGTAGGACAATGGGGATAACCGCGCAATTCGGGAAGATATACCTCAATGCTATCCTCCAATCGGAGACATCCTTCATGCAGCAGCTTTGCCAGCAGCGCTGCCGTAAAAGTCTTCGTTACAGAACCAATTTCATACACATGGGATGGTACTTCCTGACCCCACTTGTCCCCATTGTACATGAGCCGTGTTACGTGATCCTCATCAATGAGAGCGACAGATAACTGCAGATGTTTCATCCCTGCAGCATACCGGTGAAGCATATCATCCAAACAAAGCATTCGCCTTCTCACTCCTTTTTCGCCAGAACCGGAATGCACGCCGCAGCTGACAAACAAATAAATGCCCGATGGTTGGATTGTACCAACCGCCGGGCATCATCGTCAACGTGAAATGCTCGCCACATTTCACTGTAGCAGGTCTATGGCTTTGCGGATATACATTGTCGTACCGGTCATTATGAACCGTCCGCATAGCTTTTCATCGTCATAGAAATAGGTGTAGCTCATGTTCCCGTTTGCGTGCGCTTTGGCATATGCCGCAAGTACGGCATTTAGCCGTTCTGCCTCTGCTTTATCCTGTACATCATGGATCAGGCAGGTGGACGGCTTGGGATTTCCGAGCGCCTCCAGAAACAAGAATGCCGGAGCATGTATTTTACTTCGGATTCGCTGGCGGATTTCAGGATGGCTGAAATAGCGGTTCAGGTCATCCTCTGTAAAGATCCATTTGCCAGAGTCTTTTGTTCCTAAGAGAAGACCAGACTTAATATCACTTCGTAATGTTCGAAGTGTGGTTCCACTCATCGTGGAGAGTTCGCTTAGTGTGTAAATCTTTTCACTCATTTTCTTTCTCCTATTTTGCAATTGCAGAATGAAGATTACACCTTAGTATACCATGATTGAACACTTATGGTAAAAACATAATCGTTTCACCAACTTCAAGTTTATCGCTTTCATTCTATCACAGCAGCACAAGTAGGCGCAAGCCAGCTAAGGCTTGCTCTTACTTTATTTGCATAGTAGCAAGTGAAGGATAACTCCATCCTTTCCATCACACTCGCTGAAAAGCGTCTCTTTTTTCGTCCATTTGCTGCATTTTTTGTGGCCGGCGCATCAGCCCTTTGCGCTCCTGCGCCCTTCACGGGATGCAAAGACAAGTGCCTGGCAGGGGAGGGGCTTGCCCTTCCCGTTGCTTGCCGCCCCATTTTTCGCAATCTCGTTGTTTGCCCCTCTATCCTTTGCCGTTTGCACAATAAAACGGCTTCCTGTTTCGGGAAACCGTTTTTTGCAGGATGAAAAATTTCAGGCAAACGGCGCAAAGGCTTTCCAATCCGTGCGGTCATTGCAAAGGGGCGTGATGGAAATGTGGTGGCCGTGGAGGACGCAGTTTGTATCCTGGCTGTAATCATCGGAGGGCTGCCAGACGCACTTGCCGCTGGCGAACACTTTGCCCTCCTGCCAGAAAAAATCATCGGAATAGAAGGGGCCGCCCTGCCGGGTAATGCAAATTTTTCCGGTGGTTTCCTCCGGCACATTGATGTTCCACACGTCCGCCTTTTCCAACAGGCGCTTTTCCTGCACGAACTGCCACAGATCATCCAGGTGGTTTTCGGCGGCGGTGAAGGAATCAAACCCGGTGGACAGGGCCAGGGCTTTCACCCCGTGCACGGAGGCCTCCAGGGCGGCGCCCACCGTGCCGGAATAGATGATTTCCCGGCCCAGGTTATAGCCGCAATTGATGCCGGAAAGCAGAAGATCAAAGGGCTTTTTCAGGGCCAGCATGGCCACCCGCACGCAGTCCGCCGGGGTGGAATCCACGGTGTAGGCCTCTGCGCCGGAGGGGTGGCTCACCTTTTCCACCGTGAAGCCGTGGTGGAATTCAATGCTGTGGCTTTTGCCGCTTTGTTGGGAAAGAGGGGCCACGATGGTGACGTTTCCAATTTTTCTGGCCCAGTTGGCCAGCAGCAGCAAGCCTTCGCCCCGGATGCCGTCATCGTTTGTGATGCAAATATTCATAGCCAGTCCTCGTGGGTTTGTTTATAGTGGCGGATGTGGTCATCCGCATCCCGGATGAGGGATTGCATTTCGGAAAGGGAATACACGGTGGCGCCGCTGGCGTTTTGATGGCCGCCGCCGTGGTAGCGCTCCGCAATGCCGTTGATGGGGGTGAAGCGGCTGCGCAGCCGCACCCGGATTTCCTCCGTGCCGGTATCGATGAAGGCCAGCCAGCACAAAACGCCCTTGATATCGCTCAGGCTGGAAATGGCGGTGGAGGCCGTTTCAAAATCCAGGTGGAAGCGCTGCTGCATGGGCTGGGTCACGTGAATCCAGGCCACGCCGTTTTCCGTCAATTGCATGTTTTCGTAAATGCAGGCCTTGAATTTCAGCTCCTCAAAGGTGCGCAGGTACAGGTGGGCATACAATTTTTCCGTATCCACCCCCTGATCCAGCATCAGCCCGGCCAGCCGCATGGTATCCCCGGTGACCCCTTCGTACTGGAAGCGGCCGGAATCCGTCACCATGCCGGTGTAAATGCAGGCGGCGGTTTGGGCATTGATCTTCAGTTCCCCCTGAAAGGCCTCGTAAAAAGCGGCAATCATTTCGCAGGCGGAGGAACGGCCGTCCTCCACCCAGTTGATCTGGCCGTAGGGATCCCGTTCCATGTGATGGTCAATTTTGATGAGGAAGGGGCACAGGGCATATTGGGGGTTGGAAATGCGTTCATGGTTGCCCACGTCCACCACAATGCCAAGGGCGCTGCGGTAGAATGCATCCGGCACCTCTTCATCATCCGGGCCAAGGAAGGAAAGGTGGGCGCTGGTTTCCCGGTCAATGAGGCGCACGTCCTTTTCCGGCCAGGTAAGCTGAATCAGCCCTTTCAGGCCTTTGGTGGCCCCCACGCAATCGCCGTCAATGCGGCGGTGGCGGAACAGCAGGATGCGGTCCGCTTCTTTTATTTTATCCAGAATTTGCTGCATCACCGGGGTTTTCATTTTTGTTCCTCCACAAGTGCGTTCAGGTCATGAAGCAGGGCCATGGCCATTTCCCTGTTTTCCACGGTGGCGCCGCTGGCCTTCTGATGGCCGCCGCCGCCGTATTTCACGGCAATGGGGTTGATGTTATAGCGGTCAGAGCGCAATTCGCACAAAACGCCCCGTTCCGTTTCCGTGAAATTCACCCAGGCATCCACGCCCTTGATATCCCCCATCAGCCCCACCATGCCCCGGGAGATGGCAAATTCATCCGCCCCGGCTTGGGCACGCTCTTCCAGCGTGGTGTAAATATAGGCCACACGGGAAGGGGTAAACTGAATTTTCAGGGTATACTGGGCCCGAAGCAGCAGTTGGTCAAACTCCGTGGCGTAGAGATTGCGGTATAACGCCCCGGTATCCACGCCCTTTTCCAGCAGGAAAGCGGCGCAGCGCAGGGTGCGGGGGGAGGTGGCATCGTAGCGGAAGCGGCCGGAATCCGTCACCAGCCCGGTATAGAGGGCGGTGGCGGCGAATGCATTCACCTGCAGGTTTTTTTCCATGCACAGATGGCAAATCAGGCCGCAGCAGCTTTCAAAGGAACTATCCACCAGTTCCGCCGGGGCCAGCGCACCGCAGAACAGGTGATGATCCATCCGGCACAGGGCCTTTGCCTTTTGCCAGCGGTCATCGCTTATCAGGTGGGGGGCGGAGCAATCCAGAATGATGGAAAGGGCGTGTTCAAACACGTCATCTGGCACGGTATCCATCCGGCTGTCTTCCATAAAGCTGTAGCGGCCGGCATCATCCCCCACCATATACACCTGCTTGCCGGGGAAATTTTGCAAAATGATATGCTTTAACCCAATCTGGCTGCCCAGCGCATCCCCATCCGGGTTCTTATGCCGGTGCAGCACGATCACATCATGGGCACGGATCAAGGACAAAATGGTATCCATGGTTCTATCACACCTCAAATGTTATTCGTTGCCTTTCCTTTCCTTTCCATTATACCACAAAGGCCCCTTTCCGTAAACCGGGCGGAGGGGGGAGAGGGGTCAGGGTTCGGCCGGGGGCACGGGGCGCAGCTGGCTTTTGCGGAACTGCAGGGGGGTGACGCCGTAGGTGCGCTTAAACTGCTTGCCGAAATAATTGGGATCCGCAAAGCCGCACAACTGGGCCACGGTTTGCACTTGCAACTGGGTGTTGGTCATCAGCTGCAGGGCGGTTTTCATCCGCTGGGCGGCGATATGATCCGATAGGGGGCGGCCCACCTCCCGGTGGAACAGGGCGGACAGGTAGCCCGGGGTGATTTGCATGCGCCGGGCCAGGGCGGAAAGGGATAAATCCCCGGAGAGATTGGCATCAATATAGGTGACCACCTTTTGCACAATGGGGGAATATTGCCGGCTGGCGTGGGTGCGCACAAGGTGGCAATAGGAGCGGATCATGTTCCCGATGAGGCTGCTGCAGGCGTCCAGGGAGGGGGAATTTTCAATGGTGCGGGCGAAATTGCCGCTCATTTCATCCAGATGCACGGGGTGCACGCCCCCCTGCTGGGCCGCCTTGCGCAAAAGGGTGTTGCAGATGATGCAGTAGTTTTTCATGTTCCGCAAGGGATCGCTGAGACGCTGCTGGTAATTCAGCCGGGATACGCTGCTCATCATCACTTCGGCCCGGTTGATGAGGCCCTTGGAGACGGTTTCCATCAGCTCGTTTTCGTAGGCGTAGCGATCCTCCAATTGCTTCATTTGCTGGAGGATATCATCCTGCTCAATGGGCCGGGCCTGGTCATCCCCCGGGCGCAGGGGCAATTGATGCTCAAAATTCACGTCCACCACGTCAAAGGATTCCACGCTGTTCCACAGCACCTCCCCGAAGGAATAGATCACCGCCATGATGGGGGAGGGATCGGCATAGACGGGCAGGGAAGCATAATAATCCGCCTGCTGGGGCAATAAATGCATGGGCAGGCCCAGCCGCTCCGTTTGCTCCAGCAGCATTTCGTGGGTGGGGTCCAGGGTAAGGTAAGGGCCGATGATCAC